>JBEGJD010000200.1:0-21902 GCA_041184765.1 Verrucomicrobiota bacterium
CGCGCCCTTTCCGGACGGCCGTCGGCGAGCAGGGCCGCGGCCTCGCGCAGGGCGGCGCAGCGGAAATCGTCGTCAACCCCGTGGCGTTCAACGCGGTCGAGGAACGCGGCCACCTCGATCAATTTCGCGCGCACCGGGATGAAACCGTGGTCGATGATCGCCCCGGCCGGCGGAGCGGGGCGGGCGACGGGTGTTTTTTTCTGACGGGGGGCAGCCACGGAGAAGACCCGCAATACACCTGATCGTCCGTCGCTCCCGCAAGGCAAACCCTCGGCCCCCATGGGACTCGACGCCCCACCGCCTGAAGGCACGCTTCCAGCCGTGCCCGCGATCAGGGAGCAATTAATCCTCGTCGATTCCCGTGACCGAGCCGCCGGTAGCGCGGAGAAACTCCGCGTGCACCGCCTAGGGCTGCGTCACCGGGCATTCTCGGTGTTCCTCGTGGACCCCCGAGGCCGGCTGCTCCTGCAGCAGCGCAGCGCGGCGAAATACCACTCCCCCGGCCTTTGGGCCAACGCCTGCTGTGGGCACCCGCGTCCGGGTGAGCGCACGCCGGCGGCGGCACGGAGACGGGTTCGCGAGGAACTGGGCGCGGACGTCCGGCTAACCAACGGCTTCCGCACCCGTTACCGCACGGAGCTGCCCAACGGCCTCATCGAGAATGAAGTCGTGCACGTGCTTTTCGGCGCGTGCCCGGCGCGGCTGGCGCCTGATCCGGCTGAAGTCGGCGCGACCGAGCTAATGACGCTGGCCGCGCTGCGGCGCGACATCGCGCGCCGGCCCGCTCGCTACGCCTACTGGCTGCGGCATTACCTGCGCGAGCACCACGCGGCGGTGCGCCGCGGCACAGCCGCGACCCGCCGCGATGCTCAGGCCGAACCCGGCGCGGCGGCCACGTAGGGCTCCTCGCGGAGCGCGGGGGCCCGGCGGCCGGAAAGCAGCTGCCACCAGACGCGGACGCTGGCGGCGACGACGATGGCGACGAGGACGAGGAACGCCCCGGTGACAACCGCATCCACGCGATTGTTAAACAACTGGGCGCCCCACGCCTTGAGCTCGGCGGGCGTGCCGCCGCCGGCGATACGGGCCTCGAGACCACGCGCGATCGCGAGGAAGCCCACGGGAGCCGGGCTGAAGATCTTCATCAGCCCGGCCGAGACGGTGACGGAAAGCAGCCAGCCCAACGGCAGCAGCGTGGCCCAGATGTAGCGGGTGCGGCCCATCTTGATCAGCACCGTGGTGCCGAGGGAGAGCGCCAGGACGGCGAGCAGCTGGTTGGCGATGCCGAAGATGGGCCAGAGGGAATTGATGCCCCCGAGGGGGTCGACGACGCCCTGATACAGGAACCAGCCCCATGCGGCGACGAACAGCGCCGTGGCGAGCACGCCGCCCGTGACGGAGCGGGTGTCGCGCAGCGGTGCGTGCACAGTCCCGAGCAAATCCTGGACGAGGAAGCGTCCGACCCGCGTACCGGCGTCGATCGTCGTGAGGATGAAGAGCGCCTCGAACATGATCGCGAAGTGATACCAGAGCGCGAGGGCGGCCTTGCTGCCGACCACGCCGGCGAACATGTGCGCCATACCGACGGCGAAGGTCGGCGCACCACCCGTGCGACCCACCATCGTCTTTTCACCCACGCTATCGGCGAGGGCCTGCATCTCGGCGGTCGTGACGGGAAAACCGAGCGCGGTGACCTTGGCGGTGACGGCCTCGGGCGTGCCGGCCATGTTGATCGCGAAGTACTGGCCGGGCTCCATCGCGCAGGCGGCGATGAGCGCCATGATGCCGACGCACATCTCGGCGACCATGGCACCGTAACCGACGACGCGGATGTGCGACTCCCGCGCGAGCAGCTTCGGCGTGGTGCCGGACGACACCAGCGAGTGAAAGCCGGAGATGGCCGCGCACGCGATGGTGATGAAGCAGAACGGGAAAACGGGCCCCGCGAAGACCGGGCCGGTGCCGTCGATAAACTTCGTGACGGCGGGCATGCGCAGGTCGGGAGAGAGCACGATCACGGCCACGCCGAGCGCCATGACCGTGCCGATCTTCATGAAAGTGCTCAGATAGTCGCGCGGCGCGAGGAGCAGCCAGACGGGCAGCACGGAGGCGAGGAAACCATATCCCATCACCCACCAGGAGAGCGTGGTGCCCTTGAGGGTCAGCATGGCCTCGAGCTGCGTACCGTGGAGGAATTGACCACCCCACACCGCCGCAAGGAGGGCGACCACACCGAAGCCGCTGATCCAGGCGAGGGCGCGCCCGTTGTTTCCGGCGGACCGCATCGCGAGTCCCATGGCCACGGCGATCGGCATCGTCATCGCGATCGTGAAGAGACCCCAGGGACTCTCGGCCAGCGCCTTGACGACCACGAGCGAGAGCACGGCGAGCAGGATCACCATGATCGCGACAATGCTCACCAGGGCGACGGCGCCGGCGAAGGGGCCGACCTCGTCGCGCACCATCTGGCCGAGCGATTTGCCTCCGCGACGCGTGGAGCAGAAGAGGATCACCGAGTCATGGACGGCGCCGCCCAGGGTGGCGCCGATGAGCATCCAGAGCATCCCGGGCAGATAGCCGAACTGGGCGGCGAGGACGGGGCCGACCAGAGGCCCCGGGCCGGCAATCGCGGCGAAGTGATGCCCGAAGACGACCCACTTGTTCGTCTTCACGAAGTCGCGCCCGTCGTTGCGCACCTCGGCGGGTGTGGCCCGGAGATCGTCGAGCGTGAGCACCTTGGCCATGAGCCACGCCGAGTGGAATCGGTAGCCGATCGCGAAGACGCAAAGCGAGGCGACGACCATCCAGAGGGCGTTGACGTGTTCGCCGCGCGACCAGGCGAGCACGGCGACGGACGCGGCGCCGAGCAACGCGACGGCGCTCCAGCCGAGGATGCGTAGCGGCCGGTAGGATGGGGTCCGGGAAGTTTGAGCGGATTCCATGGGGGCGGTGGGGACGCGGGACCATGCGGAACCCTGCGGGGCGGCGCAAGTTCGACGGCGTAAAGGGCGACCTCCATTGCCCTTGCCGTCAAAGCGGACGCCGGATCGCTTCGGCCCATGAACGCCGTGCGGCGCCTCTGCCTTTCGCTGCTCGCCACCTCCTGCCTCGCCGCTCCGCGGGAGGTCGGGCCCTGGCGCCCGGTTTTCTTGGGGGTCGACGTCGCGGAAGGCCGCGCGACCGCCGCGGACGGAAGACCACAGCGGGCCGTTGCGGTGCGTATCGACCTCAGGGCGACGGGGATCGAATTCGTCTCCACCGAGGGGAACGGCGAAGCGCCGGGGGAAACCGACAGCGAGACCGCCACCGCGTTCGCGCGCCGTCAACGCGCGCAGGTGGCGATCAACGCCAACCTCTTCTCCCCCTGCTGCGGTCCGGGAGGAAAGGAGCTCGGCGGCCTCGCGCTTTCGGCCGGCAAGATCGTCTCCCCTCCGGTCCGCCATGGCCCGGGCGATTGCGTGCTCGCGATCACGCGCGACAACCGCGCGGTCATCACCCGCAGCGATCCCTCGTTCAACGTGGAGGACTATTGGACGGCCGTCGCGGGGACGGGAATCATCGTGAAGGCAGGCCGGAATGTCGCCGCCTCCAACGACACCGGCGGCGACAAGTCGCATCCACGCACCGCGGTGGGTTTGGACGAAGGCGCCCGGCACCTTTTCCTGCTGGTGATCGACGGACGGCGCTCCGGAAGGAGCGAAGGCGCGACGCTGGCGGAGCTCGCCGATTGGTTGCTGCAACTCGGGGCCCACGAGGCGCTCAATCTCGATGGAGGCGGATCCACCACGCTGGTCGTCGAGGAACAGAGCGGACCCGAGGTGCGCAATGAACCCGCTGACGGCGGATGGCTCTCCACTCTTTTGAACCCCTTTCGCGGGCGCGAGGCGGCACAAAGGTCCAACGGCAGCCATCTTGGCGTCCGTGCCCGACCGTTGGCCGTGCGCTGATCACACGCGGCAAGCGGAGCGAAAAAAAGGCCCGGGCGGCAAAGCCCGGGCCTCGTGTGAAAACCTGCGCCGTCTCGTTACGGCAGCTCGTAGACCTCGACGAGCGCGATGCCGGAGGTGGCGCCCACTCCCGTCACCAGTACGGTGTAATTGCCGGGAGCGAGCGTCGCGATCAGGGCCGAGTCGCCAGCCGACAGCGCGAACGCACCGGACTGCGAGGAGCCGGCGGTGATCGCGTCGCGGTCGGCGGAGGTCGTCCAATTGGTGTTCTGCGCGACGACCGTGGAACCCGACTGCAGCTGGAGGATAGGCTGGGCCAGCACCCCGGTCACACCGAACGGCGTCAGGCCCGGACCAACCGCGCGCACGAGAACCCGCTTGCTGGCGCCGGCCGGCACGACGAAGCCGGCGATGAGGGTGTTGTCACCGGAACCCGCGGAGGCGCGCGTGGCGATGTTGAGCATCTTCTGACCGGCGGTGGTGGTCGAAAGGTCATAGACCTCGATCAGCGCGATGCCGGCCGCTCCGGAGGCCCCGCTCACCTGCGCGGTGTAGTTGCCCGGCGCGAGGATGGTGAGGATGGCGGCGTCCGCACCCGATGCGTCGAGGGCGAAGGCGCCGACCTGACGGCCCGCGGCGTCGATGGCCGCGCGGTTCGCGGCGATACCCGAGTTGACCGCCAGCGACGTGGCGCCGCGGAACAACTCGAGACGCGGTGCGGCGAGCACACCGGGAACGTTGAACGGAGCCGCGCCGAGCGTCGGTCCCACCGCACGGATCAGGACGGGCTTCGACTCTTCGCCCGCGATCACGAAGCCGGCGATGGCCACGCCATCGCCCGAGCCGACGCGCGCACGCGTCGAGATGTTGACCAAGCGCTGGAGGCCGAGGGCGGACTCGCCGCCGCCCGCCAGCGTCGCGTTGATTGCGCCCGCTACAGATCCGGTCAGCAGACCGGTCGAGGAGTTGATCGCGGCGGTAACGACATTGCGGCCGGTGGTCACCGAAACCGCGCCGGCAGTCGTCACGCTGCCCGAGGCGCCGTCGGCGGAGGTGCCCGCGGTGACGAGCGCGAAGGCGCGGCCATCGGGTCCCGCAATGATCTGCGCGGAAGCGCCGCTCGACGCGGCGCCGGCCTTGTAAAGACCGGCGAGGGCCTGCGTGGCGCCAGCCGGGGCGCGATTCGCGGAGAAAGAAACCGAGGTCGTGCCACCGGTGGTGCCGGTTACCGAGCCGTCGGCGGCGAGCGTGCCGGCGACCACGAGCGAGACACCGCTCGACTGGGCGAAGGAGAAGGCTCCCGAATCGTTCACCGTGAACGACTGCCCGATCACCGGAATGGAGGAACCGGAGATGAATCCGAGCATCACGCCCGAGTTGTCGTCGCGCACCAGCAGGGCGAGGGAACCCTGGCCGGACGCGAACGTGCCGAAGTAGACCCCCGCGTAACTCCGCGCGGCCACCCGCAGGGCAGCGGACGAAGAAGTGACCGAGCCGCCCGAATTGCTGACAACGACATCGTACGTGCCCGCGTCGGCTACCTGCGCGGCGGCGAGGGAGAGCGTGGCGTTGGTCGCGCCCGAAACAGCCGCGCCGTTCTTGCGCCACTGGTAGGACGGGGCGGGAACGCCGATCGCACTGGCCTCCATGCTCACCGCGCCACCGGCGACCACGGAACGGGCGGCCGGCTGGACGGTGATGACCGGAGCAGACGCGGCGGAGGCCACGGACACCTGGGCGACGGCGCTGGTCGTGGTGCCGAGCCCGTTGCTCACCTGCACGTCATAGTTGGCCGCATCGGCGGCGGAGCCGGAGAGCACCAGGCTGGCGTTCGTGGCACCCGCGACGGCCACGCCGTACTTGCGCCACTGGTAGGAGAAGCTGCTGCTGCCCGTGGCGGCGACGGAGAGGGTCGCGGAGGCCCCGGAGAGCACGGCTACGGAACGCGGCTGCTGCGTGATGACCGGGACGGTGTTTACCGTGAGGACGCCAGCGGCGGAAGTCACGGAGCCGGCGGAGTTGGAGACCGTGACCGTGTAGCTGCCCGCAGCGGAGGCCTGGACCGCCGAGAGCGCGAGGCTGGCGGCCGTGGCACCCTCGATGGCGACTCCGTTGCGCCGCCACTGGTAGGTGAAGGGCTCGGTGCCGGTGACGCTCACGCTCAACGTCGCATTCTGACCCTGGTTGACGGTGGTTGCGGCGGGCGCGGTGGCGATGGTCGGCGGCAGGATCGCCGGCAAAACCGTCAGGGTGAAGGTCTGATTGGTCGCGATGCCGTTGCTCGCGGTCAGGGTGACGGTGAACGGCGAGCCCGTGGTGTCAGGCGCGGTTCCGCTGAGAACACCGGAGACGGAGTCCAGACTGGCCCAGGACGGCAAACCGGTCGCGGTGTACGACGGGGAGGGAGAAGCGGTCGCGGCCACCGTGAAGGTCCCGCCGACCGTCGCGCGGAAGGTGGCGCTGGCCTCGCTGGAGAAAACCGGCGCGGTTCCGATGCCGAGCGCCGCGGAAATCGAGGTGGCGTTAGTACCGATCAGGTTCGAGACCACCACCTGGAAACGGTCGCCGGACATCGCGGAAGTGACGTTGGCAACCGTCAGTGTGGCGCTGTTCACGCCACTGTAAGTGCTGTCGGCCGTGATGACGGAGAAGCCGGTCGTTCCGGAGGGCTGGCGCATCCATGTGAAAAACGTCGGCGCCGGGGTGCCCGTCGCCGCCACGGAGAAGCTGGCCGATCCCCCGACCGCGGCCACGGTGGATTGCGGGTGCGCGGTGACGGACGGGGCCTGCGCGACACCCGAACGACGCAAGAGGTGATTACGGGTGTCGGCGATGAAGATCACCCCGGCGGAGTCGATGGCCAGACCTGTCGGCTGGCGGAAGCGGGCCGCGGCAATTACCCCATCCGCCGAGCCCGCCTGACCGGCCGAGCCGGCCAGCGTGGTGACGACTCCGAGCGACGTGATACGGCGGATCGTCTGGTTGAGGGTATCCGCGACGTAAACGACGCCCGCGGAGTCAACCGCGATGCCGGAAGGCTGCGAGAAACGCGCGGCCGCGCCCGTGCCGTCCGCCGAGCCCGCGCTACCGGCGGTGCCGGCCAGCGTCGTCACCGCGAGCGTGGGATCCATGCGGCGGATCACATGGCTTCCGGAATCGGTGATGTAGACATTGCCGGAGGCGTCGATCGCGAGGCTGTTTGGCAGCGAGAATCGCGCCGCGGTGCCGGTGAGGTTCACCGAACCCTGCGAGCCGGCTTGGCCGGCCAGCGTCGTCACCGTGCCGTTGATCTGCACTTTCCGAATGGTGTGGTTGAAGGTGTCGGCGACGAGCAGGTATCCGTCAGGTGAGTACGCAATACCGGACGGGAAGGCGAAACGGGCGGTCGAGCCGGTTCCGTCGGCGCTGCCGGAGGCGCCGGCCAGACCCGCCACCGTCGAGACGGTGCCGTCCGACGCGACCGCCCGGATGGTGTGGTTGTAGGTGTCCGCGACATAGACGACGCCCAGGGGTGAGACCGCGACGGCCGAGGGGCCGCTGAAGCGCGCGACTCCGACGCCGCCGTCGGTATTGCCCACTTGTCCCGCGACCCCAGCCAGGGTGGTGACCGCACCGGCGGAGGAGACCTTGCGGATGAGATGGTTCGAGCTGTCGGCGACGTAGAGATTGCCGAGGCTGTCGACGGCGACGGCAGCCGGCCCGTTGAAGCGGGCGGTGGCGGCTCCGTCAGCCGATCCGGGCTCCCCGGCTTTGCCGGCGAGCGTGGAGATTACGGTGGAGTTGGCCACCGTCACCGTGGCGGATCCGCTCTGGACGGAACCCGCCGCGTTCGTGGCGACCACGCGGTAGGAGTCACCGTTGAGCCCCGAAACCAGCCGTGGGATCGTGAGGGTGCCCGTTCCCGTGCCGCTGAAAGTGCCGTCGTCGGCAAGGTCCACGAAGGTGGAGCCGCCGGCGGGCTGGCGCTGCCAGCGGAATGTCGGCGCCGGATAACCGGAAGCGACGGCGGCAAAGGAGATGGAGTCGCCCAGGGATCCGGAGGCGTTCGACGGGGAAGTCGTGATGGCCGGTACGGTCATCACCACGAGGCTGAAGTTCTGATCCGTCGAAGTAGCCGCGTTGGTTGCACGCAGGACCAGGGACACGGTCGTGCCAGCCGCACTGGTCGGGGTGCCGCTGAGAGTCGCGGTGCTCGTGTTGCCCGTGGAGGAGGTGGCGGAAAGGGTGACGCCGTTAGGCAGGGTGCCCGAGGCGACCGTCAGGGTCGGGGCGGGTTGCCCGGTCGCGGTGACCGTGAAGGTTCCGGCGGTGGCGGCGGTGAAGCTCGTCGTGGCGGCCGACGTGAAGGCGGGCACGACCTGCACCGTCAGAGTAGCGGCGTTCGACGTCGCCGTATTCGTGGCGTTGGCGGCGACCGCCCGGTACTGCACGCCGTTCATCGCCGCGGTGATCGAGGAGACCGTCAGCGTAAGCGAGTTTACGCCGGAGTGATTGGTGTCGGCCGTGAGCGCAACCCAGCCCGAGACGCCGTTATTGAATTGCCACTGGATCGACGGGGCGGGATCGCCGCTCGCGGCAACTGTGAAAGTCGCGGAAGTGGTCCCGGGGAGGTTCACCGTGGCGGCGGCCGGCTGGGTAGTGATGGCAGGCGCCGTCTGCGCCATGGCCGAACCCGCGGAGAGAAGGAACGCGAGCCCCGTGAGGAGTCGCGACCAAGTCTGTCGCACGGCCGACCGAGGATCATGGAGTGCAGGGATTTTCATGGATGACTTTAGGATGAAATGAAGCGACGGCGGGTCTGGTACGCCCCACCCGACGCCTTCCGAGTATCCATCCGGCGTCTCTGCGCGCAAGACGGTTATCGAAAACAAAGGAGACGCGGAAGGGAACGGTGCTAAGCGACGGAAGCTTTGGAGCGCCGACCTTCACAACGCTCAGACCGGGCACTCCCACCCCTTCCGGTATTCTCGGCGCAGAGGCTTCGCGGCTTCGGCGTCGCCGAGGATGGTCTCGCGGGTGGCGTCCCAGACAACGCTGCAGCGGGCCTTCAGGCTCACCATGCCCAGCAGCGCGCACGTGGTGGCGCGGTGCGCGTCGGCGATGGCGCGCGCCGGCTTGGAACCGGTCTCGATGGCGGCCAAAAAGTCGGCCCAGAACTCCCGGATATTCTGCGCGTCGGGTTCGTTCCGGCGCGCCTTCTCCCCCTGCGGGCTGCCGCCGCCAGCCGGATAGAAAACCCAGCCGCCGCGGTGACCCAGCCGGAAAGTGCCTTTGGTGCCGTGAAAATACATCCCGGCCACATCACCTTTTTCGGCGTCGTTTCCACCGAAGAGCCGGGACTCCCGCGTCAGCGTAAAACGATCGAACGTATAGAGTCCCACCTGCACGACCCGCGCCGCCCGCACCATCGCCTGACCTTCCCCGACAGTGTGCGCCGTGGGCTTGTTGACGTAGACATGCTCGCCGGCCTTGAGCGCCGCGATGGTGGGCAGCGCGTGCCAATGGTGAGGGGTGGTGACGATGACGATTTCCGGCCGCTCCTGTTCGAGCATCTCACGGCAATCGCGGCAGCGTCCGGGTTGGTCACCGGTCAGCTTGGCCACCCGTTCCGCTGACGGATCCAACGCACGACGGTCGACATCGCAGATGCCAACAATCTTACAGCGCCCGCTGGCCATGGCCTCACCCAGAACATTCCCACCTCACCAACCCGCCCTAATTAGAGCCGTTTTAAATTTGCTTTGACCTATCGGACGCCCGAAGTACCCCTATAGTCGAGAATACTGAGGTAGCTCCCAGAGAGCTTGTTAAGAAATTTCTTCGGCTCATAGGCATTTTATAACTTGCTCGTCAGGCAGTTTGCTTGCTCGTTGTCCCCAACATCTCCCGCAACGCAGCCCAAGCTTTGCGCAAGCCTGCGGGCTTCACCCCGCCTCCCAAGCCGTAGACCGCCGCCACCTTCGCCTCATGCCCACGGTATCGAGGTGGTAGCGAAAAGAGGGACCGACCTTCTGCCGACAAGATATCCGAGAAAAACACCCCCTCCCCCACCGCCAATCCGCGCGCTTCCGTCGCCAGCGCGGTCGTCCTCTCCGGCAAAACCAACCAAGGGCGGTATTTGAACTCCAGTCCACCCGCCGCGCCACGCTCTAGCGACCCGTAGGTACGCACCGGAACCCCGGGTAACGCGGGGCCGGCAAACATCGGGTTGGCCCCCTCCGCCGGGGAAAAACTCTTCCGGCGACCCGTCAGGAAATCCCAGCAGAAAACCGAGCCGAAAACGGTCAGCCGGAACGCCCAGCCCGCCACCAGATAAGCCACGATGATCACGACCACCGACAGCAACGCGCCCACCCAGGGGTTGATCGTGGCCGTCACCGTCACCAAGCCGAGCAACGCCGTCCGCGCCGCCTTAAGGCCGGCGTCGATGGCACCCCACGGGCTCAACAGGATCAGCACGTTGATGGCGTGCGAGCCGAGCCAGACGATGAGGAACACCGCCACCCCGAGCGGCACGGTCAAGAGGCTGAGGAGGCCGCTCAGGTCCGCCGCGCCCAAGGGCAACACCGCGAGACCACTGCCCGCCAGATCGGCGCCCGCCACAGCGACCTTCCCGTCACCCAGCACCATGCGAGTAACCGTCGCGATGGAGATCGGCACGACTGCGCCTGCGGCAACGAGGCCGCTCAGTTTGTTCTCCATCGTCTCCAGTACATCGAGGGGCTTCTTCAGCCCCGGCGGCACGATCGCACCCAAGGTGTCCTTGAGCGCACAGACGCCGACGATCAGGAGCGCTGGCAACCAAAACGAGATCTGCGCGAACCAGGGCAACGCGGCCCGCGCCGCCTCGTTCTTCGCGGTCATCCATTGATACGCGCCGTATGCGCCGGTCCCGAGCAGCGGCGAGATCGCGATGCCGGTGACGGTGGAGATCACCGAGGCCACAGGATTACCGGGGGAGCGATCGGGGGTCGGGGCCGGCGTCGAGGTCGCCGCGAGGGCGAAGGGCACCGCGATCACCAACACAGTCACCAGGGCGAGCGTCCAAGGGGCGAAGCGTCTCATGGACGAACCGTACGCGCGCGCGCCGCCTTGGAAAGGAATTAGGAGGTGGAACAACGTGCCGCAGCGCTCGCCAAGGCGCGGAGGCGAACGCATCTTTCCGCCAATGGACGAGCGGACGATCGCCTTTTACGACCGGCAGGCGGCCGCGACGGCTTCACGCCACCGGTCTCTGGATACGACGCCGTGGCGGCCGCGTTTTTTGAGCGCCTTCCCTCGCGGCGGGCGGGTGCTCGATGTTGGCTGCGGCTGCGGGCGCGATCTCGCGCTGCTGCTCGAGCTCGGGTTCGACGCCCGCGGCACGGAACCCTCCGCCGGGATGCGCGCTGAAGCGGAGCGGGCTTATCCCGCACTCGCCGGTCGGATCCTCCCCCACGCGCTGCCTCTCCCGGATCCCGCCGCGCTCGGCGGTCCCTTCGACGGCGTTATCTGCTCCGCGGTCCTGATGCACGTGCCGCCGGGGGAGATTTCGGAAGCGCTCGCCAGCCTGCGCCGCGCTTTGCGCACCGGCGGGCACCTTTGGCTAACGGTGCCGGGGCCGCGTTCCGGACTCGACGCGGTGGAGCGCGACGAAGGAGGGAGGCTGTTCCGCGATCTTCCGGCGGAGCCCCTGATCGCACTCTGCCGCGAAAACAGGCTCCGCGAACTGAGCCGTTGGGATGAACCGGACCGCCTCGGGCGCATGGATATCCGTTGGCGCGGCTGCCTGCTCGAGGCCGTCGGAACACGTTGAGCGTGACGCAAGGCTAAGACCTACTCGACCCTTGCCCGACTGACGAACGAAGCCCACGTTCGCCGACCGACGCCGCCATGGAATCAGCTCCCGCCTCCCGCCCGCCCGCGTTGCCCCGGCGGGTGTTCGCGGGGGTGCTCGTTGTGGCGCTCGCTCCGGTCGCCTACATGCTGTTCCGGACGGCCGGCGCGGCACGGGATGTCGCTTACTGGGACGAGATCGATACCGTTCTGGAGTTTCTCCTGCGGTACACGGCGGCGCCGGACGCCTACGAGCGGCTGAAAGTGCTGTTCTCGCTCAACAACGAGCATCGCATGGCGACCAGCCGCGCGCTGCTCGTGCTCAGCCACGCGCTCACCGGCACCGTTAATCTGGCTGTGCTTGGTGCGGTCGGAGTCGGTTTCGTCGTCGGTCTCGCGGGCCTGCTCGTGGCCACCGCGGGAGACGTCTGGCGGCGGGCGCTCCTCGGCCTTTTGCTGGGCGGGCTGCTGTTCCAACTACAGCACTTCGAGAACTTCTTCTGGGCCGGTTCGTCGCTCGACCACTTCCAGGTCGTGACACTCGCCGCCGCGGTGTTCGTCGCCCTCGCCCGCCGTTCGGGCGCCGGACTGGCCGTGGCCGCGGTGGCAGGCACCGCCGCCACCTTCACCCTCGCGCAGGGCCTGCTGGTGTGGCCGGTGGCCGCGGCGTTGCTCGCGCTGCAGGGACGGCGGCGCGACCTCGCGGTGTGGGGCGCCTGCGCGGTTTTCTCCATCGGCTGTTTCTTCACCGGCTTCGGCACCAATGTCGGCCACGCGGCCACGGATATTTCCGGCGCGGGATTGCTCCGCGTGGTCCTATTCTGGCTGCAGGCGCTCGGCTCTCCTGTCGCGCTCGGCAATGCAACCCTCGCGCCCTTCCTCGGCGCGGCGCTACTGGCAATCCTCGCGACGCAGCTGCGGCCGGCGGTGCTATCCCGCGAGCCGATCGCGTTGCCGCTTGCGATCTGGGCGGCGGGTTCGCTGCTCCTCATTTCCCTCGGAAGGCTCGAGGTGGTGAAGGGCCACGTGCACTCGCGCTACTACATCCTGAGCTGTCTCACGTGGGGACTCGTGCTGTTCGTGCAGCTCGGACTCTGGCGCGATCCGACGCGACCAGCGCGCCTGCTCTGGCGCGCCGCGGCCGGCATCGGCGCCTTCAATGTCGCCGCCAACCTCACCGCCGCGCACGACGCGCGTAGCTGGATCATCTGCCGCAACAGCGCGATGGAACGTTTCGTCGAGCACGGCCGCGACGGACAGGGCCCCTTCTTCCTCCACCCCGTGCCCGCGTACACCGACCTCATGGTTCGCCGCGCCGAGGAGGCAGGTCTCTACCGTATGCCGTCGCTGAGCCAACCCGCGCGTCTCGACGGCGCCAAACCAGGAACCGACATCGCGTACTTCATCGACCGCATTCCCGTAACCCCCGAGCAGGTTCGGATCGAGGGCTGGGCCGCGTTGCCAGGCATCCCCGCGCGCCCGGGAAATGTCCGGGTCATCCTCCAGTCGGCCAAATCCCGGCTGGTGTTCACGGCCGCCCCGCAGCCACGACCGGACGTCGCCGCTGTGCATACGGCGCAGAACTGGCGCGATAGCGGCTTCCGTTTCCAGCTGCGCCGCTCGCTGCTGCCGCGGGAGAATTTCCAAATCGGCCTCCTGCTCACAACCCCGCGTGGCCCGGAGTTCGTGATGACCGCCCACCGCGTCGATCTCACCGGTGAAGGCCGCGGCGTGCTCGCCGGGGCGCCGTGACCGCTTGCCCGTGCTAACCCGCGCCGAAATCCAGCACCTCCGCTCGCTGCGGGAGAAGCGCCGTCGCGAGGAATCGGGGCTCTTCGTCGTGGAGGGCCCGAAGGTCGTCGGTGAACTGCTCGCCGCGGGTCTCACCTTCACCGAGGTGCTCGCGACGCCGGATTGGCCCGCGCCGACCCGAGTGGAAGTGAAGCGCATCACTCCGGACGAGATGGCGCGGATCAGTCATTTCCCCACGCCGTCCACCGTGCTCGCGGTGGGCCGCATCTCCCGGCCGGCGTTGCCGACGGGCGGGCTGGCGCGCGGGCTCACGCTGGCGCTCGATGGCGTGCAGGACCCGGGAAACGTCGGCACGTTGATCCGGATCGCCGACTGGTTCGCGTTCGACCGCGTGCTGCTCTCGCCCGATTGCGCGGACCTCTTTCACCAGAAGGTGATCAACGCGAGCATGGGGTCCTTCGCGCGCGTACCGGTGCACGTGCTGGAACTCCCGACGGCCCTCGCGCCGTCCTCCGCTAACCGGCCGACCGAGGTGATCGGCTGCGATCTCGACGGTGAGGAGCACTTCCGGCTGCCGCCGCTGAAGGACGCCGTCGTCGTGATCGGCGCCGAGGGTCGCGGGCTTTCGTCGGCGACCAAGCCGTTGCTCACGCGCCGCGTGACGATACCCCGGCTGGGCAAGGCTGAATCCCTGAACGCGGCGGTGGCCGCGGGGATCATCTGCGCGCACCTGCGCCGCGGCGGAAGCTGAACGCCAGCCCCGTCGCGGGCGGATCAGAGCAAACGGCCCGGCTCGTAATCGGCCGCGCCGCGGTGACGGCGCGCTAGCGGCTTCACCTCGGTGAGGAAAGCGTCGACCTGGTGCGGCGCCGCACCCACGAACCGTGCGTTCTCCGCGAGGATGGCCTGCAGCGCCCGACGGCCAAGGCCGATGCGGCGGTCCCCGGCAAGGCGTCCGAGCAGATCGGCGTCGCCGTCGCCGGAGCGCAGGGCCTTCGCGGCCGCAAGCGCGTGCTCCTTGATCGCCTCGTGCGCAGTCTCGCGGCCGGCGCCGTGTTTCACGGCCTCCATCAGGATGGTGGTCGTGGCGAGGAACGGCAGGTTGCGCTCGTTCTCCGCCGCCACCGCCGCCGGGAAAACCTCCATCTGGCGCAGCACCGTGAGGTAGGTCTCCAGCAGGCCGTCGATCGCGAAGAAGGCGTCCGGCAGCGCCACGCGCCGCACGACCGAACAGGAAACGTCGCCCTCGTTCCATTGGTGGCCGGCGAGCGCGCCGGTCATCGTGACGTAGCCGGAAAGGATCGTGGCGAATCCGCAGATGCGCTCGCAGTTCCGCGCGTTGACCTTGTGCGGCATGGCGGAGGAACCGACCTGCCCGGCTTGGAACCCTTCGGTGAGCAACCCCGCGCCGGCCATGAGCCGCAGCGTGGTCGCGCAGCTCGCCGCGGCCGCGGCGAGCTGGTGCAGCGCGGAGACGACCTCGAAATCGAGGCTTCGCGGATAAACCTGGCCGACGGCGGAGAGCGAGGCGTGGAAGCCGAGATGCTTGAGGACGCGCGCCTCGAGTTGGTCGACCTTACCCGAATCGCCGCCGAGCAAGGTGAGCTGGTCGAGCTGCGTGCCGACCGCGCCCTTCAGGCCGCGCACCGGATAGCGCCCGAGGAGCTCCTCGATCCGTGTGTGCGCAAGCAGCAATTCCTGGCCGAACATCGTGAGGCGCTTGCCGAGCGTGGTCGGCTGCGCGGGCACGTTGTGCGTGCGCCCGGTGATCATCAGGTCGCGGTGCGCCTCCGCCTGCCGTCCGAGCGCGAGCAGGGCAGCGGCAGACTTGAACTGAACGACCTTAAGCGAGCGCAGCACCTGGAGCTGCTCGACGTTTTCGGTGAGGTCGCGGCTGGTGAGCCCGAGGTGGATGAACTGCCGCTTCGCCAGATCCGAGAATTCCTCGATCCGCGCCTTCACGTCGTGGAGCGTCACGCGCTCGCGCCGCGCGATCGAGGCGAGGTCGATGTTCGACCGCACTTTCTCGTAGTCCCGGATCGCTTCGGCCGGAATCGGCACCCCGAGGTCGCGCTGCGCCTTCATCACCGCGATCCAGAAGTCGCGCTCGAGCGCGACGCGGCCGTGCTGCGACCAGATCTCCCGCAACGCCGGCGAGGCGTAGCGCTCGGCAAGGACGTTCGGGACGGGCGGCGATTCAGGCGCAGGTTTTTCGTTCACGGGCGGAAGCCCGTCCTTCTGCCCCGCCTCCGCCCGATGGCGAACGGAAAAACGGCTCCTAGCCCGTCGCGAGACAGCGGACGGCCATCTCGCGCAGGACTTCCTCCTGCTCGTCGTGGCGCCGGACGATTCCCTCGAAAGCGGCGATGAACTCGCGCTGGTTATCGATCAGGCGGCGCAGCGTCGGCAGTTTCGCACTACCCGCCAGTTTGCCGACGTACCACGGGTTCTGCGTGAAGAGATTGAAGGAGCTTTTCTCGGTAGCACCGGCGAAATAGGCCCCGTGGGCGCTCGCCGCTCGCGGGAGCCCGTCGAGCCCCCGGGACCCGATCCGTACCTCGCCCGCGTCGATCAACGCGCGCACCTGCAGGAGAATCCGGTTACGGTTCTGCAAGGCGGAGAGCACCGGCCGCGCGTCGCCGCCGGCGAAGAAGTGCCGCCGCAGCGCGGAGAGCGTCCACTTGAGGTCGCCAGTGAAGAAAGCCTCGGCCGACTCGAAGAAATCGCCCTCGGCCACATTGGGCGTCAGTTCCTCCACCTGCGCCTCGCCGATCACGGCCGTCGCGGCCGCGGCGCCGTCGCCTTGAACATACGTCGCGAGCTTGCGCGTCTCCTCCACAATCAGGCGTGAGTTGGCCCCCACCCGGGCGAGGAGCAGCTCCACCGCGCCGGGCCCGAACGAGACCCCGAGGGAGCGCGCCTCGGCGAGCGCCACGCCCGCCAGCGCCTCGCCACCCCCGTCACTGTCGCCGCCCACGAGTTCGAAATCGGCGTTTTTTTCACACCACTTGGGAAACGACCGCCTGCGATCGACCGGCGCCGCCGTCACCAGCACCGCCGTCTCCTCCGGGTTCACCGCGTCTAGAATCGCCTGCAGGTCCTCCACGAGGCGCAGCGTGCTCTCGGCCCGGCCCGTCACGGTGTCGGCCAGGAAATTGACGTCCTTCAGCCACACCAACCGCTTACCGCCGAACATCGGCACCGTGTTTACCGCGTCGCGGAAGCGATTCACCGCCGACTCCACCTCGGAGACATTGGCGGCGAACCCGTTGACCTCCTCGCGCGAGAACTCGTCGGGCACCTCGGCGGCCAACGCGGCGTGACGTTCGCGGCCGAGGCGGCCGACGAGGAAGTCGTCGGACCCGCAGATGAACGTGAACTTCCTCGCGGACGGCATTGGATGGCAATGGGAACGGCCGGCGGGCGGATGCGACGAGAAAAATCCTCGGCCAACATCGTCACTGGAAGGCTCCCACGCGGATTCCAAACCCGCCGGTGGGGTTGACCCGCGTCAGCGCCACGATCACTGGTGGGGCCCGCGCCGCCCGGAAAACTCCGGCCGGGAAGGAGCCGGATCCCGCCGGCCGCGGTCAATCGAACCGAAACCCAGCATGTCCCTCCGCTTCCTTTGGAACGGCGCCCTCGCCCGGCGCCACGGCGGCGTCGTCCTCTTCCTCGCCCTCTTTTTGACGGTGGCGACCGCCATGCGCGTCGTGCTCCTGGTGAAGGCGGCCGACGCGGTGACATTCGACGCCGCGCTCGTCGCGGCCTTCGCGTGGGGCATGCTCTTTGATCTCGGCGCCGCGGTGATCTGCGCCGCCCCGCTCGCGCTGCTGCTCGCGCTCGTTCCCGCCCGCCTGCTCGCGGGACGCGCCGGAAGCTGGACGGCCACCGCCGGCTGCGCGGCGCTTTGCTACGCGCTCTTTTTCAATTCCGTCGCCGAGTGGCTGTTCTGGGACGAGTTCAGCGCGCGCTTCAACTTCATCGCCGTCGACTACCTCGTCTACACAAAGGAAGTCCTCGGCAACATCCAGGAAAGCTACCCGATGCCATGGATCATCGGCGTTACGCTTGCCGCGGCGCTCGCCGCCGGTTTTGCGCTCGCCCGCTCGGCCCCGGTGCGACGCTGGCTGACCGCGCCCGCCGAGCCGGCGGGACGCCGCTTCCGCGCGGTCGCCGGCTGGACTGTCGTCGCAAGCCTCACCGGGGTCGCGCTCGACTCGGAGCACCTGCCGAACTTCGCCGACAACTACCACCGCGAGCTCGCGAAGAACGGCGTCTGGTCGCTCTTCGCCGCCTTCCGGAATAACCAGCTGGATTACGAGCAGTTCTATCCGACCCTGCCCGTCGACGAAGCCTTCCGGCGGGTCCGCGCCGAGCTGGCGGCCGACGGCTCCGAGCCGCTGGGCGCCGATGCGCGCGACACCCTGCGGTTCGTCCGCGCCCCCGGCCCGGGACCCGAGCTGCGCCCCAACGTGATCCAGATCACGGTGGAGAGTCTGAGCGCGGATTTCCTCGGGACCTTCAACCGCGCCTCGCGGCTCACGCCGAACCTCGAGGACATCGCGCGGCGCAGCCTTCTGTTCGAGCGTCTCTATGCCACCGGCACGCGCACTGACCGCGGCATGGAGGCCCTCACGCTGGCGCTGCCACCGACACCCGGCCGCTCGCTGATCAAGCGGCCGCGCAACGAGAACCTGTTCACGCTCGGCTCGGTCTTCCGCAGCCGCGGGTACGACACCGCGTTCATCTACGGCGGCTTCGGTTACTTCGACAACATGAACTACTTTTTCGGCAACAACGGGTACCGGGTGATCGACCGCACCTCCCCGCAGGCCGACATCACATTCTCCAACGTGTGGGGCGCGTGCGACGAGGATCTCTTCCGCTGGACGCTCCGTGAGGCCGACGCCGCGCACGCCGCCGGCCGAAAGTTCCATCACTTCGTGATGACGACCTCGAATCACCGGCCGTTCACCTTCCCGGAAGGAAAGATCGATCTCCCCTCGAAAATTTCGGGCCGCGCCGGGGCGGTGAAGTACACCGACTTCGCGATCGGCCAGTTCCTGCGCGAGGCGGAGAAGAAGCCGTGGTACCGCGACACCGTGTTCGTGATCGTGGCCGACCACTGCGCCTCCGTGGCCGGCAAGGCGGCGCTGCCGGTGCAGAACTACCACATCCCGCTGATGATCTTCTCGCCCGGCGGCCACATCCCGCCGGGACGCGTGCCGCACCTGATGAGCCAGGTGGATTACGCGCCCACCCTGCTCGCGCTGCTCAACTGGAGCTATGCGAGCCGCTTCTACGGTCGCGACGTGCGCGTCGCCACGGATCGCCCGCGCGTGCTGTTGGGAAATTACCAGAAGCTCGGGCTCCACCGTCCCGGCATGCTCAGCATCCTCTCACCGGTGAAGCGCGTGGCGGAGTTCGATTGCGAGCCCGGCACCTTCGAGCTGCGCGAGCGCGCGCCCGAAGCCGCGTCCGACACCATCGCCTATTACCAGACCGCGAGTTACCTCTACCGGAACCAGCAGTACCGCGAGGTCACCGCCGCGGAACAAACGCGCTACGCGGAGGACGCCGCGCGCCGCCGGGCCACCAAGAACACAGGACAATGACATCCGGTTCCTCCCCCGCCGTCCCGGAACAGCCGGCGTGGCGCGACCTCCTCGTGCTCGCGCTCGTGTTCGGGGCGCTGAACTTCCTTTTCCTCGGGCGGCTGCCGCTAGCCAACCCGGACGAGAGCCGCTACGCGGAAATCCCGCGGGAGATGCTCGCGACCGGCGACTGGGTCACACCGCGGCTCAATGCGGTCCCGTACTTTGAAAAGCCGCCGCTGGTCTACTGGACGGTCGGTCTGAGCCGGGTGCTCTTCGGCCCAGGCGAGTTCGCAGCGCGGCTCACGCCGGCGCTATTCGGGCTCGGGGCCGTCCTCGTCACCTACTTGGCCGCGCGCCGCCTGCACGGACGCCTCGCCGGGCTAGCCTCCGCGGCGGTCCTCGGCACCTCGCTCCTCCATTTTGTGCTCTCACGTGTCCTGCTGCTCGACATGGCGGTTTCGGCGCTGATCGCGACGACGCTCTTCTGCTTCATCCTCGCCGTGCGCGAGCCGCCCGGTCCTCGGCGGCGCCTGCTATTCCTCGGCCTGTACGCGAGCGCGGCGCTGGCGACGCTGGCCAAGGGACTCATCGGATTTCTGATTCCGGGCGCGGTGATGTTCCTCTGGCTGCTGGTCTTCAACCAGTGGCGCCGCCTGCTGCCGATGCATCTCGGGGCCGGCCTGCTGCTGTTCCTCGCGATCGCCGCGCCGTGGCACATCCTCGCGGCGCAGCGCAACCCCGGCTGGGCGGAATTCTATTTCATCCACGAGCACTGGACTCGCTTCACCACCACGACGCACGGTCGCCAGGCTCCGTTCTGGTTCTTCGGTCCGGTCATCCTCGCGGGGTTGTTCCCGTGGGTCGGCTTCCTGCCGGGCGCCGTGCGCGAGGCGATCGCCGGCGGCTGGCGGCGCCGGCACGAGAACGCCGACGCGTGGTTCCTCGTCACCTGGGTGCTCTTCATCCTGCTCTTCTTCTCCAAGTCCCAGTCAAAGCTCATCCCCTATATTTTGCCCGTCTTCCCCGCGCTCGCGGTGTTGATCGGCGCCTGGCTGGCGCGACGGATTGAGTCGCTGGCCGACGGAGGCCTGCGCCGCGGCACGTTGGTCTTCTCGTTTTTCTCCAGCGTGCTCGCCACCGCCGTACTCGTGGCGGTCCTCAAGCCCGGCGTGATCCCGGACGCCGCGCAGGCGGCCTCGCTCCGCCCGCACGCGGTGCTGATCGCCACCGTGCTTTTCGCCGGAGGTTTACTCGCACCCTGGCGCGCGCGTCGCCGCGGCGACTGGTCGGGCGTGGCCGTGATGGTCGCGACGATGGTCTGCTTCTATGGGCTGGTGCTGCACGCTTCGCCGGGCTTCCAGCGGCCCAACACCCGGCTGCTCGCCCGCGTGGCCCGCGAAAAGGCCGCGCCCGGCGACCGCGTCTACCACTATTGGTCCTTCTTCCACGACTTCGTCTACTACTCGGAACGCCCCGTGGGGCTCGTGAGCTACGACGACGAACTGCAGGTGCAGTTTCTCGATCCGAAGGAGCGAGCCGCGCGTTTCATCGACGACGCCGAGCTCCGACGGCAATGGGCCGGGCCGGATCGGATCTGGCTGGTGGTACGCCACAGCGAACTCCGCCAACCCCGCGCGGTGTTCGCCGACCCCTCTTTCCGTTATCATTTGATCGCGGAAACGCGCGGCATCAGCCTGGTGAGCAACCGACCCTGAAATGGCCGCGCCGTTCCTCCCGCTCACCCGACCCACCATCGACGAGGAAACCATCGCGGGCGTGAGCGAGGTGCTCCGGTCCGGCTGGATCACCTCCGGCCCTAAGGTGAAGGAACTGGAGGCGAAACTCTCGGAGTTTTTTGGCGGTCGGCCCGTGCGGGTCTTCAACTCCGGCACGTGCACGATGGAGATCGCCCTGCGCATCGCGGGCGTCGGCCCCGGCCACGAGGTCATCACCACCCCGCTCTCCTGGGTCGCCACCAGCAACGTCATCCTCGAGGTGGGCGCACGCCCGGTGTTCGTCGACATCGACCCGGTGACGCGGAACATCGACCTTGCGCGCGCCGAGGCCGCCATCACCCCCGCCACCCGCGCGATCATCCCCGTCGACCTCGCCGGACTGCCGGTCGACCGCGACCGGCTGTACGACCTCGCGCGACGCCGCGGCCTGCGCGTCATCGAGGATGCCGCCCAATCAATGGGCAGCACCTGGGGAGGTAGGCCCGTTGGCACCGCGGGCGACTTCACCTCGATCAGTTTCCACCCCAACAAGAACATCACGACCATCGAAGGCGGAGCCCTCGTGATGAACGACGAGCGCGAGGCCAAACTCGCCGAGCAATACCGCCTGCAGGGCGTGGTCCGCACCGGCTTTGACGGCATGGATGTCGAGGTGGTGGGCGGTAAGTTCAACCTCACCGACGTCGCCGCGCGCGTCGGCATCGGGCAGCTGCCCCGCCTCGGGGAGTTCAACGCCCGCCGCCGCGAACTCGCGCGCGAGTACTTCCGCCGGCTCGACACCGCGGAAATGCGGGAACTCGGCCTCGGGCTGCCGCCGGCCGATTTCACGCAAAGCAACTGGCACATGTTCCAGGTCGTGCTGCCGGAGGCGCGGCTGAACGTCCCCCGCGCGACCCTCATGGGCGAACTGCATGCCGCGGGCATCGGCACCGGCGTGCATTACCCGGCGATCCACCTCTTCTCCGTTTATCGCCGGCTCGGCTGGAAGGAAGGTGACCTGCCGCTCGCGGAGCAGGTCTGCCGCAACATCCTCACGCTGCCACTGTTTCCCC
>JBEGJD010000201.1:0-8530 GCA_041184765.1 Verrucomicrobiota bacterium
TCGGGCCGCGAGCTCTCGCGTTCGAAACGGTCGGCGGCGTCGGCTTTGCCAGGGGTGAAATGAGTGACCAGCGTCGAGGCGAGGTGGCCGCCGGCGGAGGAACCAATGACGCCAATTTTCGCGGGATCGAGGCCGTCGCGTTTCGCGAAGGCGCGCACCATGCGCAGTGCGCGAGCGGCGTCGTTCAGCATGACGGGGTGGCGGTAACCGGCGGAGCCGAGCCGGTACTTCAGCACGTAAGCCGTGATGCCACGGGCGGCGAACCACTCCGCGTAACCCGTGCCCTCATGTTCGGCGAGGCCGCTGTAGCCGCCGCCGGGAAAAATCAGCATCGAGGCGCCGGTTTTTCGGGCGGGGTCGGCGGGAAACGGGGTGAGCGTGGGGATATCCTGCGGACGCTGGCCAAGCGCTCCAGGTGCGTCGACGTCGTAGAGACGGATGGGACCGAGGATCTGAGCGTAGGGAACAGCCTTGGGGGCGGCGGCTTTTTCGGCGGCCGGGAGCAGGGGGGCGGCGAAGAACGCCAGAAGGATGAGGCGGGGTACGAGTTTCATCGCGTCCACGTTCGTGGCTCCACGCGGCGGCCTCAAGCCCGCGGTTCGGAAGGTGAAAAACAAAAAGCCCCGGAGGTTTTGAAGCCTCCGGGGCTAATTGCGGGAGTGGGCGTTCGCCACGCGCTCTTCCCCATCGGCACACGCTTGGGCGCTCTCGCTTTCGCGGGCGGTGTGCTTCCCGACGCCACTCTCCGCGGCATGCGGATGTTTCGGTCTCATGGCGGGACCGTTCCGACCGTTGCCGGTCGGAATCTTCGAGTGAGGCCTCTTCGCCCAGTTCGGATCCTTCCTGCCGGAAGGTTCGCGCCGGACGTGGTGCTGACACGCCTGCAAACTTCATGCTCTCGCGTCACCACCGTTGCCACGGGGACAGCACCGGTTTTTGACCGGCCGTTGGCCCCGCGTTACGGGTCTGACCTCTTACCTCTAAGGTTGCCTTTCGCTTTTGCAGCGGGGTGATCCCGTTTTGCGGAACCGCCCCAGTGAGGAGATTTCGCGGACTTTGCCAGGTCCGTTCTCTCCGCGCCGCCCTGATTCCCTTGCGCGCCCTGTCCACAATGGACCGGGCCTTTTGGCGGGGTGGACCCGCCGGAAACCAAGGCTGCGTTCTGGTCAGCGCAGTAACAACCGATACCCTCTGGGGTAACTGCGTCGGCGCGCGGGTCGAAACTCCCCGCGGGCCTGACTCGGCTGAGCACGGTTTCTAATCGCGCCTCGCCGCACAGTTCCTGATTCGTGTGTGAACTGACCGGACACGACTCCGGCCAGAGGAACTGGTGACATATGCCTCTCGTCGGCTTTCGCCATCGGGAGGGGAGGGCGGCACCAGCTGCCACCTTCCGTTCCCCGGTCGCCCGGGATTATCTCAGCCGCGCCTTCAGCGACGTTTTTCAGGCCGCTGCGCCTCGGCTGTTCTATCAAGGAACGAGAGAGACGGTGCTCTACGGCGCCGGAAACGGAAGGCTTTGTTCCGCGCAACTTGTTCACCGCAGGTGGCGGTGAACAACTTGGGAGCAACGTCTTCCACCGGTTGTTCACCGCGGATGGCGCTTTTGGCTTCGCGCGCGGTTCAATCCCGCTTTCCTCCAGCGCGCCATGCCGTCCCCCCGCGAACTTCCCGTCTACGAGCTCGAGTCAAAGCTCGTCGCCGCGTTGCGCGAGCAGGGGCGGGTGATCGTGCAGGCCCCGACCGGGTCGGGTAAGTCGACGCAGATTCCGCAGATGCTGCTGCGCCACGGTTTGCTTGGGGAAAAGGGCGAGGTGGTTGTGCTGCAGCCGCGACGGCTCGCGGCTCGGATGCTGGCGCGTCGCGTCGCGGAAGAGGCGGGCACGCGGCTGGGAGAGGGCGTCGGTTACCAGATTCGGCTCGAGTCACGGGTAAGTGAACGGACGCGGATCCGATTCGTGACCGAGGGCATTCTGCTCCGGCAGATGTCGTTCGACCCGCGTCTGCCCGGGGTGGCGGCGGTGATCTTCGACGAGTTTCACGAAAGGCATCTGCACGGTGACATCTCGCTGGCGCGGGCGTTGCAGATTCAGAAAACCACGCGGCCGGATCTGCGGATAGTGGTCATGTCGGCAACACTCGAGACCGCGCGGCTGGAGTCGTACCTGGCGCCGGCAGCGACCCTTGTTTCGCAGGGGCGGAGCTTTCCTGTGCGGGTGGAGTACCTGCCGCGCGCGGTGGATTTCGAACGGGAGCCGGTCTGGGATACGGCCGCGCGCGAATGCGAGCGGATCGCCGGGCGCACCGACGGAGACCTGCTCGTTTTCATGCCGGGCGCTTATGAGATCTCGCGCACCCTGCAGGCGCTCGATGCCAGCCGTGCGCTCCGCGGTTTCGCGCTCCTCCCGCTGCACGGTGAACTGCCGGTCGAGCAGCAGGATCGCGCGGTCGCGCGGTGCGCGGAGCGGAAGATCATCGTTTCGACGAACGTCGCGGAGACATCTTTGACCATCGACGGAGTGACAGCGGTGGTCGACTCGGGACTCGCGCGCGTGGCGCGGTTCGATCCGCACCGCGGCATCAATACCCTGCTCGTGGAAAAGATATCCGCCGCGAGCGCGGATCAGCGCGCCGGTCGCGCGGGCCGCACGGCGCCGGGCGTCGCGGTGCGGTTATGGACGGAATCCGAGCACGCGAGACGTGCGGCGCAGGAGTTGCCCGAGGTGCGGCGGCTGGATCTCGCGGAGGTGGTCCTCACGCTGAAAGCGGCGGGCGTGGATGACGTGGCCGCGTTTCCGTGGCTGGAGGCGCCGGAGCCGCGGGCCTTGGAGCGGGCGGAGGAATTGCTGACGGACCTCGGAGCGCTGGAGTCGGCCGGCGAGACCTCGGAAGGGTCGCCGGTACGCGGTGGCCGCATCACGGAGACCGGCCGGCGCATGCTGCGCTTCCCGGTGCATCCCCGCTACGCGCGGATGTTCCTGGCGGCGCAGGAGCGCAGGTGCGTACGGCCGGTGGCGCTGATGGCGGCGCTGACGCAGGGTCGGAGTTTCCTCCTGCGGGGAGTCGACCGGCGCACCGAGGAATTGCGCGAGGAAGTCCTGGGCGAGGAGCAGAAGAGTGACTTTTTCTTGCTGATGCGGGCGTGGCGGTACGCGGAGAAGGAACGATTCGATCTGGAGGCGTGCCGGCGGCTCGGCATCCACGCGCAGGCGGCGCGGCAGGTGGGGCCGCTTTTTGCGCAGTTTCTCGAGATCGCGGAAGGCGAGGGGCTGGACGCCTCGGACCGGCCGTACCGCGATGATGACGTGCGCAAGTGCGTGTTGGCGGGATTTTCCGACCATGTGGCGCGCCGCCTCGACGCCGGCACCCTGCGGTGTGAGCTTGTCCATCATCGGCGCGGCATGCTGGCGCGCGAGAGCGCGGTGGCGAAGGCGCCGCTGCTCGTGGCCGCGGAAATAAGTGAGATCGGCGGCCGCGGCGGCGAGGTGACGGTTTTGCTGTCGCTGGGCACGGCGATCGAGGAGTCGTGGCTGGACGAACTCTTCCCCGGCGACCTGGTTGAGACAAAGGGAGTCGCTTACGATGAGCAGGCGCGACGGGTAGTCGCGCGTCGCGAACGGCGATTCCGAGATCTCGTGTTGGAGGCGAAAGCAGGCGGCGACGACGTTCCGCCCGATGCGGCGGCGCGGCTGCTGGCCCGCGAGGTGCTCGCCGGACGCATGCGGTTGGACACCTGGGACGAGTCGGTCGAGCAGTGGATCATCCGGATCAACCGCCTTGCCGAGTGGTTTCCCGAGTTGGAAGTCACCCCGATCACCGACGCGGACCGCGCGACGCTCGTGGAGCAAGTTTGCTACGGGGAGGCGGGTTATCGCGGCATCAAGGACAAGCCGGTGATGCCGGTGTTGCGCGAGTGGCTCACCGCCGAGCAACTCGCCGTGCTTGATGATTATCTTCCCGAACGGCTGGTGATGGGTAACGGTCGCCGGTCCCGTCTCACCTACCACAAGGAAGGCCCGCCGGTGCTGAGTGCGCGCATCCAGGAACTTTACGGTATCGAAGGGCGCTTCGCGGTCGGACACGGGCGCGTGCCGGTAAAGATTGAGGTGCTGGCCCCGAACCAGCGGCCGATCCAGGTGACGGATGACCTTTCGGCGTTCTGGCGCGACATGTACCCGAAGGTGAAAGCTGAACTCTCTCGCCGCTATCCGCGGCACGAGTGGCGCTAGGAGGCGGGCGCGTCGTCGCGGTGGGCCGCCCAGAACCGGCACTCGTCGGAAAAGTCCCGCACAGCGCGCGACTCGCGGGCGATCTCATGGCGCAAGGTGTCGAACGCGTGCCGCCAACCGGTCGCGACGAGGTCGGCGAGTATCTCGGCGCGGTCCGGCAGGTGCATGAACGTGCGACCGGTGTCGTCGCTGAAGTAGCGGTCGCCGAACTCCACGAGCCGCGGGTCCTGCTCACCCCGTTCCCAACGCAGGGCCTCGAGGCGCCAGAGGGCCTGTTCGGTCGGTGAGCAATCGCGGTCGTGCGTGGTGAACAGCAACGGCGCGTTCGGCCGGCAAAGCCGGTGCAGCGCGAGCAACGCGCGCCGGCGGTTGGCGCGCCCGGGGATCTGCATGAGCCCGTTGAACATGAAGAACGCGCCCCCGAAGCCGCCGACCGGCGCGGTGACGCGGGTGGGCGCGGTCGCGTCGTCATTGAGAAAGGTGATGCCGCCAGCCTTGCGCTCCGCCGCCAGGCTCACCGCCTGGTCGACGAGTTCCTCGGCGAAATCGAACGCGGTGAGATTACGGTAGCCAAGTCGCCACAAGCCGAGCGTAACGCGACCGGCACCGCAGCCCGCTTCGAGGAGCGGCGCGGCGGGATCCGTGAAAAAGCGTCGGATCAGCACCTCCTCCGAAGCCCAGAGCCCGAGCTCGTGCGCCGCCTTCGCGTAATGAACGACGGCGAGCAGGTCGTTGAAGTCGGCGCGAACGATGTCGCCGTCTATGGGACGCGTTTCCACGCGGCGATGAACATCCCGTTGGCCTCCAGCTCGTGCGGCCAGAGGGTTAGACCGTGATTGGCGGCGGGTGTCGTCGCCGCACCGGCCGCGACGGGAGTCCCGACAGGCTCGGGATGCAGCTCCGGGTGGGCGGCCGAAAACGCCGCGGCGACGCCGGTGGTCTCGCTGCGGGTGAGCGTGCAGACGGCATACACCAGCCGGCCGCCGGGCCGCAGTGAGCCTGCGACGTGGTTGAGGAGGGCCAGTTGGGTCGCCGCGAGCTCGCGCACATCCTCCGGCGAGGTCGTCCAGCGCGCCTGCGGGTTGCGCTGCCACGTGCCGACGCCGCTGCACGGGGCATCGACGAGGATACCGTCGAAGCGCGTGCCGGTCGGAGGGCGCGCGGAACCATCCCAGAGGGCGGTCCGCAGGTTGAACAATTGCGCACGGGCGGCGCGGCGCCGCAGAACCTCCAAGCGCCGATCATGACGGTCGGTCGCCCAGACCACACCCTTGTTTCCCATCAGATCACAGAGGTGCAGCGTCTTGCCGCCCTCACCGGCGCAGGCATCCCACCACGTCTCACCGGAGCGCGGCGCGCAGGCGAGGCCCACCAATTGAGAGGCGAGATCCTGGATTTCGAACGCTCCCTGGTGGAATGCCGCGGTGCGGAAAAGATCCTCGCGACCCGTGTAGCGGAGCGCGTCCGGTGCGAGGGCGGATGGCACGCAGTCCCCGAGCTGCGAGGCGAGCTGGGCGCCGGTCCCGGGGCGGGCACGGAGCCAAAGAGCGGGCTCGCGTTGCAGCTGGCGGGCGTGTTCCGGCGAAACCTCCATCTCTTCACGCACCCAGTCGGGCACGGCGCGGGCGACCAGCGCCTGCGGCTTGATGGCTCCGGGAGTGGAGTCGAAGCGTTCCTGCAACGCCGCCGCTTGGGCGATGCGGGCCTGCGGCGCCGCGCGATCCTCGAGCCAGCGCAGCCAGCGGAAGTAGGAGAAGACGGCGCGACTGAGCGCGCGGCGGGCTCCCGGTCGCAGGTAGCGCCGCGCGGCGAAATAGGCGCGGAGCGCGGTGTCGGCGCGTTCGCCGGGGCGGAGGCCCGCGAGCACCTGCGCGGCCTGGTTGAGGGTGGCTTGCTCGAGCATGAAATCAGGTGCGTTTCCGCCAGCGCCGGTCGTCGCGCAGTTCCAGACGGCGCGTCTCGACGATCGTGCCGGCGACGGCGGGGTGTGAACGCAGGCGTTGGAACGCAGCGGCGTTCACCTTCCAGGTCAGAGCGGTGCTGGCCTCGGCCACGGGCGAGACGCGGTCGCCGTACGCAAAGGCGAACTCGACGCGCGCATCGCCCGTCTCGCGGTTTAGCGTGGCGCGCAGGTCGTTCAGGAAAGCGGGCAGGCCGGGGTGATCCGGTTGAAGCAGCCAGATGACCTTGCGCACCAGCGACGCCACCTGCGCGTCGAGCGGGTAGCACTCCTTCACGTTGATGCGCGCGCCCTCCTGGTTGACGATGATGTTGCCCTGCACGAGAACGAGGGCGTTCTCGGCCAGTACCGCGCCGTGGGCCGCGAAGGCGTCGGCGAACATATTCAGCGCGAGCGAGGCTTTCCGCGTGGCCAGCGTGAAGGCCATCCACGGGCGGTTGTCCTTCTTCGAAAGCTTCTTCGCGAGGTTGCCGGCGATGCCACAAAGGCGGAACTCGGTACGATCGGGCTGCGCGAGCAGGTCCTCCACGGCGTGCGTGTCGATCGCGTCGGCAAGCCCGAGGTACGAGTTCATCGGGTGGCCCGAGACGTAGAACCCGAGCAGCTCCTTCTCGAACGCGAGCTTCTCGGCCGGGGTGAAATCGGACGCGGGTGCGGACTCGGCCTTCGCGGGCGCGGCGGCTTTCTCGTCCGCGGGGTTCGCGCTGGCGGCGCGGGCGCGCGGCTTGCGCCCCTTACCCTCGTCGGGCGCTGGCTCCGCGAGCATGTCGAGGAAGCTGTGCTGGCCGGCGGCGCGGTCGCGGGCTTGCGCGGCGGCCCCGGCGAGGGCGGCGTCGATGCCGTCGAACATCGTCTTGCGAGGCTCGCCCGTGTAGTCGAAGGCGCCGGTCTTCACGAGGTGCTCGAGGACGCGCTTGTTGATCGCGCGGCCGTCGATACGGCGAACCAGGTCCTCGAAACCGGTGAACGGCCCGCCGCGGTCGCGCTCGGCGATGATCTGTTGCGCGGCGAGTTCGCCAACGCCCTTCACGCCGGCGAGACCGAAACGGATCTTGTCGCCCACCGGGGTGAACGTCTCGCGGGACTCGTTGATGTCAGGCCCGAGTACGGTGAGGCCCATAGCCTCGGCCTCGGCCACGAAGTGCGAAACCTTCTCCGCGTTGCCGAGTTCGGCGGTAAGCACCGCGGCCATGAACTCGACCGGGTGGTTGGCCTTCAGGAAGGCCGTCTGGTAGCTGATGACGGCGTAGGCCGCGGAGTGGGACTTATTGAAGCCGTAACTCGCGAACTTGTTGAGCAGGTCAAAGATCTCGTTGGCCTTGCGCTCGTCGATCTTGTTCACGCGGGCGGCGCCCTCGACGAACTTGACGCGCTCCTTCGCCATCGCGTCGGCGTCCTTCTTGCCCATGGCACGGCGCAGCATGTCGGCGCCGCCGAGCGTGTAGCCGGCAATCACTTTGGCGCACTCCATCACCTGCTCCTGGTAGACGATGATGCCGTGGGTCTCGCGCAGGACGGGCTCGAGCAGCGGGTGAGGGTAGGAGACCGTCGCAGGATCCTTTTTCCCGCGAGCGTAGTCGGGGATGAACTGCATCGGGCCCGGGCGGTAGAGGGCGCCGACGGCGTTGATATCGTCGATGCTGGAGATGCCGACGAGCTTGGAGGCGTTCTGCATGCCGCCCGACTCGAGCTGGAACACACCGATGGTTCGGCCGGAGTTGAGCAGCGCGTAGGTGCGCGGGTCATCGAACGGGACGGACTCGATGTCGAAACGCGGGTCCTTGGTGCGCCGGATGTTGGCGACGGCGTCGGAGATGACCGTGAGTGTCTTCAACCCGAGGAAATCCATCTTCAGCAGGCCGAGCTTGCCGACGGCGTTCATGTCGTACTGCACGGTGACGTCTCCCTCCTGCAGGGTGAGCGGCACAAACTCCTCGAGCGGCGTGTCGGTGATGATGATCCCGGCGGCGTGCTTGCCGGTGTTGCGCACCATGCCCTCGAGCACGCGCGCCTGGTCCATGATGCGCTTGGCGACCGGATTGCGGGCGACCTCGTCACGCAGTTCGGCGCTCTTGGTGATGGAGTCCTCGAGCGTGATGTTGAGCTCGTCGGGGATCATCTTCGCGAGGCGGTCGGCCTCGGCGAACGGCAGGTTGTGCACGCGCGACACGTCGCGGATGACCATCTTGGCGCCGAGCGTGCCGTAGGTGATGATGTTGGCCACGCAGGCGTCGCCGTACTTGCGCCGCACGTAGTCGATCACCTCGCCCCGGCGGCGCATGCAGAAGTCGATGTCGAAGTCGGGCGGCGAGACGCGCTCGGGATTGAGGAAACGCTCGAA
>JBEGJD010000202.1:0-3503 GCA_041184765.1 Verrucomicrobiota bacterium
ATCCAGCACCTTGGATCGAAGGCGCTCCAGCCCGCGCGTCGTGGTGTCGCCGCCGGTGGCGCCATTCACACCCGTGATCCGGGCAGCCGGGTATTTCACCTGCAGGTCCGCGATCCAACGCCGCCAGAATACGAGCTCGGGACTCGAGGCCTCGCCCCCGTTTGCAATGCTGTCGCCGAACGCCACGACGGTGAAGGGCCCACCCGCGGCCAGCCGTGCACGGGCAGCGGCCAGCGGATCACCCGGCGCCTTCACGGCCGACCAATCAAGGACCTCGGCGGAATCGTAGTCGGCATAAGCGAAGAACGGCAGGTTTCCGTAGCCCGGAAACTTCGTGTGATCGAACTCATCCCGGCCGAACAGGACGTTGGTCCGGAAATCAGGCAGGCGCGATCCAGGCAGCCGGGTGACCGTGCCGTTCTCATGATCCACGCGATAATCACGACCTTCCTCGTAAGTCACCGTGCCCGCTCCGGGACGATAGGTGCTGCGCAATTGTAGCGGCGCGGTCTTCGCGGGCCGGAATGCTAACGGACTGGGTTGGTCGCCAAGGAAAACCAGCGATTCGCCGAACTGACGCGTCGACTGCCGCAACCCCGGCCCCACGCAACCGGCGCAAATCCCAAGGGTGAAAAGCAACATCCCCCCGCTGGATGCATGCCGGAGGAAAGTCCGGCGTCCGCCTTCGGATCGGTGAGAAGCTCCCATGCCTCGCCACGCACCCACGACGCTCAGTTCCGGCCCCCGTCGCGTTCCCCGGGCGGAGGACGCAACCGCCAGATTCCGGCCAACACACTACCGATCACCGAGTGGAAAACGCTAGAGATCGCGCACGGCACGGCCGCCAAACTCACGCCGGTGACAGCATCCGCGAAATGCTTCTTCGCCAGCACCGCGCCCAACCCGGAGTTTTGCATGCCCACCTCGATGGAAACGGTCCGGCAGGTCGTGACTCCCTGACCCAGGGCCCTCGCTAAGAGATAGCCGAACAGGAACCCGACAGCGTGGAGCAGGAAGACCGCGAGAACTAGCTGACCCGCCGATCCCCGGATCTGCGGCGCGCTGGTGCCGATGATGCTCGCCACGATCATCGTCACACCCAGCACCGAAACCAGCGGCGCCGCGGGCAGCGCGAATTTCACGAAGCGTGGGGTGTACCGCACCAGGACCAGCCCAAGCACGAGGGGCAACAGCACGACCTGAACCGTGCTCATGAAGAGACCGGCCGCGTCCACCGGCACGACCGTGCCCGCCAGCCACTTGGTGAGGAAGGGCGTCATGAACACCGCGGCGAAGGTCGAGCACATCGTCATGACCACGGACAGGGGCACGTTACCGCGCGCCAGGAACGTGACGACATTCGAAGCGGTGCCACCAGGGCAACACGCCACCAAGATGAGGCCCGCGGCGAATTGCGGAGGCAGGTCGAGGGCCTTCGCCACGCCCCAACCCGCGGCCGGCATGATGGTGTACTGCCCGACAAAGCCGATCGTCACCGCTCTGGGCATGCGTCCCACCGCCTTAAAATCATCCACGTGCAGCGTGATGCCCATCCCGAGCATCACGATCGCGAGCGTCCAGGTGATCGCCTGCCCCTCGAACCACGTGAACCACGCGGGCTCGACCAGTGCCAGCACTGCTCCAAGCGAAACCCAAACCGGGAAGAGATTCGTGAGGCGATTCAGCACGCCGCGGATTTGCGCGACCCGCGCGACACCGTCGAGGGGAAATTCGAATCCCCTATTTCCCAACGATCGATCGAACCGCCCCGGGCAATCACCGCGGATCAACGACCGCCCTTGCGAACACGGCCCGGCTGGCATTCTTCCAGCAAACATCATGACCTCCCTTCCCCGCGCCCTGCCGGGCCTCCTGCTCTTCGCCACCATGTCCCTCCCTGCCGCCGACGCCGCCGAGGCGTCCAACCCGCTGCTCACCCCAAGTCCCTTACCCTTCGGTTACCCGGCGTTCGACCGCGTGCGCGACGAACACTACGCGCCCGCCTTCACGCAAGGTATGGCGGAACACCTGCGCGAGGTGGAGGCCATCGCGAACAACCCCGCCGAACCGACGTTTGAAAACACCCTGGTGGCTCTGGAGCGGAGTGGCGAGTTACTGGGTCGGGTACAGCGCCTGTTCTTCAACCTCGTCGGCGCGCACGGCAACGACGCGCTCCGCGCGGTCGAGAAAGACATGGCGCCAAAGCTCTCGGCGCACTCCGATGCCATCCGCCTCAACCCGGTGCTTTTCGCCCGCGTCGACCGGCTCCACGCGAAAATCGCCCAGCTCGGCCTCGATCCGGAGTCCCGCCGCCTGCTCGACCGCACGCACCGCGACTTCGTCCGCTCCGGCGCGCGACTCGGCGAGGCCGACAAGACCCGCCTCAAGGCGCTGAACGCCGAGATCGCCACGCTGCAGACGACCTTCGCCCAGAACGTCCTCAAGGAAACGAACGCGTCCGCCGTGATCGTCGACCGCCGCGAGGATCTCGCGGGCCTCTCCGACGCCGAGATCGCGACCGCCGCTGCCGCCGCCAAGGCCGCCGGCCACGACGGCAAGTTCGCCCTTCGTCTGATCAACACGAGCGGCCAGCCGCCCCTCGGCTCACTGGAGAACCGCGCCGTCCGCGAGCGGCTGCACCAAGCCTCGCTCGCCCGCGGCAGCCGCGGCGGGGACCTCGACAACCGCGCGCTCATCACGCGGCTCGCCCGGCTCCGCGCGGAACGCGCCGCCCTGCTCGGCTACCCGAACCATGCGGCCTACCAGCTCGAGGAGCAGACCGCCGCGAATGTCGGCGCCGTGAACAAGCTCCTTTCGGACCTCGCGCCCGCGGCCGTGGCCAACGCCCGCCGCGAGGCAGCCGACATCCAGCGCCTGCTGGAACGCGAGGCGCCGGGCGCCACCCTCGCTTCTTGGGATTGGGACTTCTACGCCGAGAAGGTTCGCCGCGAGCGCTACGCGTTCGACGAGACCCAACTCAAACCGTACCTGGAACTGGATCGCGTGCTGAAGGATGGCGTGTTCTACGCCGCCACCCGACTTTTCGGAATCACCTTCCGCGAGCGCCGCGACCTTCCGGTGTATGAGCCGACGGTGCGCGTGTTCGATGTGTTCGAGGCCGATGGCACCCCGCTGGCAATCTTCCTCGCCGACCTTTACGCCCGCCCCTCCAAGCGCGGCGGCGCGTGGATGAATTCCTACGTGGATCAGTCCGGCCTGTTCGGTACCCGCCCGGTCGTCGCCAACCACATGAACATCCCGCGGCCGCCCGACGGCGAGCCGACGCTCCTCACCTTCGACGAGGTCAACACGCTCTTCCATGAGTTTGGACATGCGCTCCACGGGATGTTCTCGGCGGTGCGTTACCCGCGGTTCTCCGGCACCCGCGTGCCGCGCGACTTCGTCGAGTTCCCCTCGCAGGTGAACGAGATGTGGATCACCTGGCCCGAGGTCCTGCGCAATTACGCGCGCCACCACCGCACCGGCGAACCGATGCCCAAGGA
>JBEGJD010000203.1:0-3136 GCA_041184765.1 Verrucomicrobiota bacterium
TGTCCGAGGCGAGCGCGTGAAAGGGTAGCCGGATATCGCCGCGGTTACGACGCCGCTCGAGAACGATTGGCCAAAGGTTCTGAAACCGAAGCAGCAAATCCGGGCTCAGGTCGACGACCCCGTCGTTGATCAACCCGGTCTCAATCAAATCGATGACGGCCAAAAGGAGGAGCGGCTTGTGAGGCGCGCGACCCTTCATGCTGTCGGTGTCGACGCGGAGTTTGCCTAGGCGCGTCAGCCAATCAGGAGTCATAGCTGGGAAACGATGGGCGACGAATTCACCTCGTGAGCTAAATAGTCGGAAATTTTGCGATCAATGGGCTTTGTCTCCGAGGCACATGAGCCCAGTTGGATAGTCAAATTTGAGGAATACCGAGATCGCTTAGGTAGCCGTAGGTAGCGTCGTAATACTCGGGAAGCCGGGTGGGATCAGTCGAATCGCCCGGCGGCACAAAAATCGCCATTCCCTGCCGGGCGCGGGTGAGAAGGACGCGGTACGCGTTCTTCAAGTACCGACGTCGTTCCGGCTTTTTCACTCTGTTCCAACGGGCGCCAACGAACGAGTGGTACTCCCAGTCTCTTTGGCGAAGCCGCAGATCGGCGTCCCAACTCACGCAGGCCCAGTCGAGTTCGAGCCCCTGCACCTGGAACTCCGTCGCGGCATCCTCCAGATACATGCTGGACCGTGGATCATCGTCGGAGTTCAGGAACCAGTGCACGGGATCAATCGTCACGCGAATATCGATCGCGTGGGGTTTCAGACGATGTGCCGCAGAGGAGGCAACGAGGCCGACGCGTTCGTTACCACGGGCCTTGGCGCGTACCCACGCTTTGGCCTGCGCGAGGTCACGGGTAACAACGATCGGGTACTTGTCCGCAGCTGTCTCGAGCAGCGATCGCGCTCGAGATTTATCACACTCGAGAAGGACGTGTACAAACTCCGAGACCTTCTCGGCGCGGAATGACCTCATCGAGACTGCGAGGTGCAGCCCTTGGTCGTACGACAAATTGCCTCGGGCGGATATCGATTGGAGCGCGTTCTCGGCATGGTACTCGGGCCCAAGCATATTTCCCGGCGCATAGATCTCCCAGTTGGGAAAGTGGTCACGAACGGCTTCAATCCACGCGGAGATTCCAGCCTCGCCTCGATTGATCTCCTGACCGCCCCCGACAAGGCATACGATCACCGCCCAGTCGCGATGCCGGTCCAGGTAGGAGATAAGAAATTCGGGCTCCGACTGCGTAAAGTTAGCGCGGCCCTTCTTTCGTTGCATGAAGCTCGCGGTCATCTCGCGGTCCCAGGCGCGCTGTGCTTCGTCGAAGATTACGACGTGATCGCTCGGTGCGGAGTCGTCACGGAGTCCGGCATCTCGAAAGTGGTGCACATTCTGAATGAACGCCTTGATGGGTTGGCCAACCTCAGCCTTCGACTTACGCCGCTTTTGTGCGCGCAGCCTTGCGACTTCATCGCGGGTAAGGGCCTCTCGGAGTACCTTCACGAGTGGGGCGTTGCCGGAAAGGTAGACGGCGTGGGTAGCGGCATTTTCGTCCAGTCGGCGTGTGGCCAAATTTAACCCAACCAGCGTCTTACCGGCCCCGGGAACGCCGGTGATAAATACGATGGCGCGCTTTTTCTCACTCCGCGCGCGGGCGACAACGCGATCAACGGTATTTGAAGTCGCGGTGAGATTTTCACCGGCATCATGGCGCGCGATCGCATCAACGGAATGATTGGCGTAAAGCGCCTGCGCGGCCTGAATAATTGTCGGGGTCGGACGATAAGGGGCTCGTCCCCAGGCCTCGGCGTCGAGGAAAGGTCCGCGGGCTTGGCGTAAAATCAGGGAAAGCAAGGCGCCCAGACTTTGGGCGTTAGCGCGCATCGGCCGGTAGACACGATCTGGGTGCGCAGGGGAGAGATCCACGGGCGTTTCGGGAGCTTCCGTCGCTACGAGAATCGGGAAGATTTCTGCGTCGCGGCTCCCTAAGTGAAAATTTCTCAAATCAAGGGCGTAGTCCCATATCTGGTTTTCATCAGCCCGAAGGTAACTTGTGGCACCCACCTTGAACTCGAGAGCGATCACCGCCGAACCGCTGATGATGACGGCGTCGAGCCGGCTGCCGATGCGAGGCACGACGTATTCGAGGAATACCGTGCCAGATAATCCCTCGCAGGCCGTTTGAAGGATCCGCGCCGCCGAAGACCAAGCGTCGCGCTGCATCTCGTCGACGGCGAACTCGCTGCGAAGCGTTAATTCGCCGATGATGCGAGATAGGTCATCGCAGAGGAACGACGTCAGCGGGGCAGAGTAGTAAGCGTGGAGACGCGACGGGACCGGAATCACTCAAGCGCAAGCTAGGTGCTACGAGCGAACGGGGGCAAGCCGGCCGGCGGGAGGATCAGTCGGAAACTTGAGGGCTCAAACTCAGCTAGAGGCTGTTCCTGGCGGCGGCCTTGCGTGGTCCGCGGTACTCGATGACGGTTTCGTCCATCCCGTAAGCAGCAAGTCCCCCGCCATACCCCGCATGAAAACGAGTCTTTTCCTTCTCCTTCTCCCGTTGTCCGTGGCGGCGGCGGAGGCCGGCAAGCTGACCGTCACGACGCCGGCGCGGCCGGATGCGTTGGGGCGGGTGCGCAGCGAGGTGCGGGATCAGCAGGGGAAAAAGGTGGGCGTGGTGGAGACCCGCGCCCAGCCGGATGTGCTCGGGCGGGTGAAGAGCGTGATCCTCGACGCCTCCGGGAAACGGATCGGCACGGCGGAAACGGCGGCTGAGCCTGACGCTTTGGGGCGGGTGAAGACGACCTTCCGTGACACGAGCGGCCGCACGACGACCGTCCTCCGCGACACCCAAGGCAATCGCACCGGCACCGCCGTCTCCCGTCCGCCCGACGCCCTCGGCCGGGTTAAGACGGAAGTCACGGTGGTGAAGGGGAAGTAGGCGGCAGGAGGCGAGGGGCGGCAGGAGGCGAGAGGCCAGAGGCGAGGGGCGAGGGGTGGCTGAGGCGATGGGCGGCTAGAGGCGAAACGCCAGGGGCGAGGGGCGAGAGGCTTCCACATTCGTGTGATTTCGTGGCCATTCGTGGTTACTCGGCCGCATCCGTGTTTTCCGTGAATTCCGTGGGCCACCACGCGGAGCG
>JBEGJD010000204.1:0-3100 GCA_041184765.1 Verrucomicrobiota bacterium
TTGCGTCGGCGCGCGAAATGCCCCAACGGTGGCGGTTCACATGTTCGAGTCGCTCACCGAGAAACTTGGCCAGGCCCTCCGCGGCCTGCGCGGCGTCAGCAAGCTCACCGAGGAAAACATGGCGGAGGCGCTCCGCGAGGTGCGCACCGCCCTGCTGGCCGCCGACGTGCATTTCCGGGTCGCCCGGTACTTCGTGGAGCAGGTCCGGCAGGAGTGCGTCAGTCGCGAGGTACTCAAGGGCGTCGCCCTGGGCCAGCAGGGGATGAGGATCATCCACGACGAGCTAGTGAGGCTGCTCGGCGAGGGGTCCAACGCCCTCTCGGCCGTACAGCCGCTGCGGATCCTCATGGTGGGTCTCCACGGCTCCGGCAAAACCACCTCGACCGCGAAGCTCCGCCACCGGCCGTTCGTCGTCGGCGCCGAAGCCCACCGTCGTGGCGCGGTCGACCAGCTCGATAAGTTCAATCATTAGAGGCATCCATAGTTCTCCGAGGTCCCGGCCTTGCCTTTGCCGGGAACCTTGCCTCCGCTCCCGCGTCTCCGCCCAAAATGAAGCTTCCGGTTCAAATCCCCTCCCCCGTTGTCGCGGCGCTCCTCGCCACCTTCTCCCTCGCCGCCGGCGGCTGCGGCTCCGGCCCCGCCCCGCGGGACCTCATGCTCGAGGAGGCCGGCCGCTCCGCGACCGTCGAGCGCCCCGTCGCCATGCGCGGCGAGGGCTCGTTCCTGGGCGGCAACCTCGCCTCGGTCGCAACCGTCACCCGGGGCTTCGACCGCGGCAACCGCGCGCCGCGCGGCAAGGGTTCGGGCGGCGGCCAGGTCGAGGGTGCGTTCGAAGAGCCCGGCCGGCGCCGGCGCGATGACGCCGGGGCGTTCTCCGAAGTCTACTACATCGGCGGCTACGGCGACTCCGAGGAAGAGCAGAAGGAGGCCATGCAGGACTATGTCCGCCAGGCCCGCGCCCGCCGCGCCGCCGGCAGCCCCATGCCGCCCGTCACCCTCAAGGTGGCTTTCGAAAACCGTGGCAAGGAACCCATCGAGATCGAGGTCCTCGAGGTGAACTCCGACCTCGGCAACTTCGCCGTACGCCCGCCTCGCCTCACCATCCCCGCGGGCGGCAGCGCCTTGCTCGACCCGATGATCTCCCAGCTCGGCGTCACCAGCGACGAGATCCCGCTCAAGCTCGCCGTGCGCAGCGGCGGTAAACGCGAGCTGCAGGTGGTCGTGCTGAAGAACGTATTCGGCGGCTCGCTCCGCCAGGAATTCGAAAAGCTGTCCCGCTGAGCGGCGGCGCCGCGCGCGCCGTCAGCCCTTCAGCATGCGCGCCCGGCGGTCCCGGCGCGGAAACTGGAGCGTCACCACGGTGCCGACGCCTTCCTTGCTCTCGATGCCGACCTGGCCGCCGTGCTCGCGCATGATGCGTTGCGCGATCATCAGACCGAGGCCGTTTCCTCCCGGCTTGGTGGTGTGGTAGGGCTGGAAAAGCCGGCCGAGATCGTCCGCGCGGATGCCCGCGCCGGTGTCGGCGAAAACGAGGTAAACGCACTCGTCGTCGGCCCGCGAGCGGATGCGCAGGCTGCCGCCCGGCTCCATCGCCTCCATGGCGTTCTTGGTGAGGTTGAAGATCACCTGCTTGATCTGGTTACGGTCGGCGAGAACGGCCGGCACCGGCGCGGCCTCCACCTCCACGGCGATCCCCCGGTCCTCGAGCTCGCGATGCTGCACGCGAAGGACCTCGGCCACCAGCGCGCCCAACTCGGTCTCGGCGAGATCGGGCGGCTGCGGGCGGATCGCGCCGAGGAAGTTGCTGATGATGCCGTCGAGCCGCGTCACCTCGTCGCGACAGATCCGCAAGGATTCGCCGAGCGCCGCGGCGTCGCGACCGTCCTTCAGTCGCTTCAAGCGCCGCTCGATCAGCTGCAGGTGGATGGTGAGCGAGTTGAGCGGATTGCCCAGCTCATGGGCGACGCCGGCGGCGAGCAGCACGATCGATGAGTTGCGCTCGCTCTCGATGCGCCGTTCGGTGGTGGCGCGCTCCTTGGTGATGTCGGTCAGGATCACCGCGAAACGGCGGGCCTGCCCCGCTCCGGGGGCCCGGAACGGCACCATGTAGAGCCGCACCACGCGCGCCTCGGGATAGGTGAGCTCGAACTCACGCGCGACCACCGGGGCCGCGCCATCACCATCGAGGGCGGCTCCGAGCGAGTTGCGCAGGCCCGGCACGAGGCGCCATAGCGTCTGGCCGGCCACGTCCTCGCCGAGGCCCACCAGCCGGCCCGCCGCGTGGTTGGCGTACTCGATCGCTCCATCGTCGCGGATGACCAGCACGCCTTCCTGCAGGGTGTTGAAGATCTCCTCGAACACCCCGCGTTCGCGCGCCAGCCGCTGCACGAGGTTGGCGAGGTTCACCGAGTCGAGCGTGTCGAGGCGCCCGAGCACGCGGTCCAGCGAGGAGTGTTTCTTTCCGGCCATGCGCGTCTCCAGTAAGTCCCGTCAGTCCTCGGTCGCCAGAAAATCCATCTGCGCCGGGTCCTCGCGCGTCGCGAGAAGCTTTCGCAGGAACGCCTCGCGATGCTGCGGACAGCGCCCGAGCCGCAGGACCGCCTCGCGGTGCTCCTCCGTGCCGTACCCCTTGTGGCGCGCGAGGCCGTAGCCGGGATGCTGCGCGTCGAGTTCGGTCATCCGCCGGTCGCGCGTGACCTTCGCCACGATCGAGGCCATCGCCACGCACAGCGAACGCGCGTCACCCTTCACCAGCGCCGTGTGCGGGTACGGGAAACTGCGCAGCGGCAGGCCGTCGACCAGGATACGCGCCGAGACCCGTGGTTGATACGCGCTGCGCTCCTCCAAACTGGAAAACAGGTCGGGCTCGCTCGTCGGCGCCGCGAACGCGTCCGGGGGATGGATGCCCTCCAGCGCGCGGCGCATCGCGAGCTTCGTCGCCCCGAGGATGTTGTGCTCGGCGATCTCCTCCACCCCGGCCACGCCGAACGTCGCGTGGATCTGGCCGGCCGCCGCGAGCCGCTCAAACTCGCCCCACAGCTCCTCGCGCGCCTCCGCCGTCAGGGCCTTCGAGTCGTTCACCCGCCCGCCGTGCGTGACC
>JBEGJD010000205.1:0-8456 GCA_041184765.1 Verrucomicrobiota bacterium
CGGTGCGGGCCGCCCTCTCCAATAGTTTCGGATTCGGCGGCACCAACGCCTCCGTCGTGTTCGCGCGGGCCTGAGTCCTGCGTCGGCCCCGCGAGCGATCAGGCGGCCGCGGGCCGCTTGCGGCGCTCGGCGATCGTGAGGAGCAGGTCGCTCTTTGCGAGACTGCCACGCAGGATGCCTTGGGCGTCCACCACTGGCAGGCGTTCGGCCGTGATGCCGAGGAACCCCGCCAAGGCGTCGGTGAAAGTCTGGTCGGGAGCGAGGCGAGGGAAGTCTTCCCGCAGGATGTCGCGGGCGAGCACCAGCCCGGCGAGGTCGGGTTCGTGCAGGTAGGGTTTGATGTCGGAGAGCGACACGGCTCCAAGGAAGCGTCCTCCGGCGTCCGTCACGTACAGGTTGTTGACGCGGTGACGGAGAAAGAGCTTGGCGAGGTCGGCGAAGCGCGCGGTGGGCTCGACCACCCGGGAGTCGACGCGCATCAGGTCCGAGACGAGCGCCTCCGCGGGAGCCGGCGCGGCGGCCGCCGTCTTGCGGCGGAGGGCCTCGGAGTAGAGGGAGGCGCCGCTGATGCCGCGGGCGGTGTAGTATGCGATCACACTGCTGAGCAGGAGCGGCAGGATGATGTCGTAGCTCATCGTCATCTCGAACAGGAGGATGACCGCCATGAGCGGGGCGTGGCTGGCGGCGGCGAGGAAGGCGCCCATGCCGACCAGCGCGAACGCGATGGGGTTGGTGGCGGCGGCGGGCCAGATCTGGTGGACGCCGGTGCCGAGGAGCAATCCCGAGCCCGCCCCCATGAAAAGCGCGGGGGTGAAGATACCGCCGGGCGCGCCGGAGCCGAACGAAGCCATGGTGGCGAGCCACTTGCAGGCGACGTAGCCGACGATGGTCACGGCGAGGTAATTGCCCTTCAGCATCTCGACGATCACCGGGTAGCCGTTGCCGCAGACCTGCGGAACGTTGATGGCGATGGCGCCCACCGCGAGGCCGCCCAGCGCGAGGCGGAGCACGATCGGCAGCCGGAGAGCGACGAAGAAGCGTTCCGCGTTCTTCAGCGTGGCGAGAAACACCGGCGCGAGCAGGCCGGTCACGATGCCCAAAGCGGCATAGGTCAGCATTTCCAACGGCGAGACCTCGCCGAACGCCGGCACCCGGTAGAGCACGTGGGCCGCGGTGAGCACGTGCAGCGTGAGGGTGGCGGTGACGGCGGAGACGACGAGCGGCCCGAGGCTCTCCATCGCGATGGTGCCGAGGATGATCTCGGCGACGAAGAACGATCCCGCGATCGGGGCGTTGTAGGCGGAGGCGATGCCGGCCGCGGCGCCGCAGGCGACGAGGAGGCGCTGCTTCGGCGGCGTGAGGTTGCGCCAGCGCCCGAACCGCGAGGCGACGACCGCCGCCAGCTGCACCAGCGGACCCTCGCGCCCGATGGATCCGCCCGAGCCGATGGAAAAAAGGGCCGCGACGGTTTTCACCACGCTCGCGCGACCCGGCACGCGGCCGCTGCCGATCACGATGGCCTCCATGTAATCCGTGGAGCTCTGCGTGCGGGTGAGTTTCTCCCCGAAGACGAGGACGGTTCCCGCCAGCGCGCCACCGACGGCCGGCACCAACAGGCAGGCCCACCACGGAAGCCGCGCCATGGAGTCCACGATCCCGAGGCTCGAGTTGCCGAACCAGTCGTGAACCCGCTCGGTGAGTGTGGTGAAGAGGATCGCGGACAGGGCGCCGAGGAAGCCCGCCACCGCGGCCCAGAACAACGTCACCTGCCATTCCGACGGTTGCAGCCGCTCCTGCACCCACACCCGCCACCGCAGCAGACGCAGGAGCCGGTTGAGGAGGAGCGTCGCGGGATCGGTGACGACCTTCATCGGCGGCGGGTCGGCTCGGCGGCGTTCTTCAAGGAGGCGAGCGTGGCGGTCGCGGCCGGGGGAAACAAGCCCCCGGGCGAACGCTCAGTCGATGGTGTAGGGTTCCTGGATTTCCTCGGGCTCGGAGGGGGCGGTCAGCGCGACCAGCCCGCGGAGCGAGGTGAAGTGCTGGCTCAGGTCAAAATCGCCGCCGAGACCGCCGATCAGCCGGTCGAACAGGTCGCGTTTCGAAGCCTTCAGGGCTTGGATGCGCTCCTCGATCGTTCCGGCGGTGACCATACGGTAGACAAAAACCGTGTTGGTCTGCCCGATGCGGTGCACTCGGTCGACCGCCTGCGCCTCGACGGCCGGGTTCCACCACGGATCGAGCAGGAAGACGTAGTCCGCCGCATGCAGCGTGATGCCGGTGCCGGCGGCCTTGAGAGAGACGAGCATGGCGGCGGAGCCCTTCGCCTGCTGGAAGCCCTGCACGGGCTTCAGGCGGTCGAGCGTCATGCCGGTGAGCTCGTAGCGGGGCAGGTCGGGGAAATTCACGGCGAGCGCCTCACGCACGCGCTCCAGCAGCATCACGAATTGCGAGAAGATCACCACTTTGTGGCCGCTGCCCACGATCTCGGTGAGCTTCTCGAGCAGAAGGTTGATCTTGCCGGAGTCGCTCAACGGCGACTTCAGCCAGGGGAGCATGTCGGGATCGCAGCAGGTCTGCCGCAGGCGGGTGAGCAGCGCGAGGAAGCCGAACGACTTCTCCCGCATGGCCGCCTCCACGTCGTCGCCCAGTCGCTCAAGGCCCTCGCTGCAGATCTTCGCGTACTCGGCCCGCTGCACGTCGGTCAGCGGACAGATCAGGTCCATCTCCACCTTCGGCGGCAGCTCCTGCGCCACCTCGCCCTTGGTGCGGCGAAGGATGAACGGCGAGAGCTGGGTACGCAGGCGCGTGAGCGTGCCGTCGCGGTCCGTCGTCAAGGCGGCCTCGAATCCCGCCCGCGAGCCGAGCAGGCCCGGCAGCAGGAACCGGAAGATGCTCCACAGATCGAGCTGGCGGTTCTCCAGCGGCGTGCCGGTGAGCACGAGCCGATGTTCCGCGCGCACCGCGAAGCAGGTCTGGGTGATCTTCGCGTCGGGATTCTTGATGAACTGCCCCTCGTCCAGGATCGCGTAGGCGAAGGCGACGTCCGTCAGCAGCGCGCGGTGCTTCCGCAGCTGCGTGTAGCTGGCGATCCAGATCACCGGGTCCCGGTGGTGCGCGAAATCGCGGCCGGTCTTGAGGGTGTCTACGCGGAGGTGGGGGAAAAAACGCGCGATTTCCTCGCGCCACACCGGCACCACGCTTGCCGGGCAGACGATCAGGCTCGGGCGATCCGCGACCGGCCGCGTCGCGAGCAACGACAGCACCTGGACCGTTTTACCAAGGCCCATTTCATCCGCGAGCAGTCCGTGGCAGCCGACTTCGCACAGGTGGTGCAGCCACTCCACGCCGCGGCGCTGGTACGGTCGCAGCATCGCGGGCAGCTCGGGCGGGGCCGGCGGGGCGTCGAGCACCTGCTTGCGCCAGGCCTCGATCTCGGGCGAAAGCGTCAGCCGCAGCCGCGCGTCGTTGAACAGTGAGAAAACCAGATACGGCGAGAGCGGTTCGCCTTCCTCGACGCCACCGGGACGCGTCTCGCGCACGTTGTCCTGCCAGGCGCGGTAGCTCTCCCATTTCTCCGGCGAGAGGCTCACGATGCCGAGGCTCGGCACGATCACCGGCTGGCCTCCGCGCCGCACCAGCGCCTTCACCTCTGAATCCGTGAGCATCCTTTCGCCCGCCCGGAATATCCAGCGGAGGTTCAGGCCTGTGCCGCCCGTGCCGAAACGGGTCCCGTTCACCGGCGTCTTCTCCGCCACCGCCTCGATCTCCACCGCCCGCGTGCCCTTCAGCAGGTTCGCCGACTTGTCGTCGAGATCCACCGCGAAGAGTTTCCTCCACGCCGGCAACACGGTGCGCAGGAAGTTCGGGATCTCCGTCAGGGACTCCATCGTGTAGACGCCCGTGTCCTGATGGTAATGGAAGTGCGCTTTGCGCGCGTACGCCGCCAGGCCGATCAGCTTGGCGCGCTCCGACGTCGAGACGTGCAGGTGATGCGCCGCGACCTCGGGCCCGAGGGCCGGGGTGCGGGTCTTGCCGTCGGCCTCCAGCCACATCGCCTCGAACGTCAGTCCACTCGTCTTCGTCCGGAAAACCAGGGTCAGCGTACGGCCGGGCGCGGGCGCCGGTGCGGGTGCGATGCCGGGCGGGTGTGCCGATCGCGACGCGGCGAGCCCTGTGCCGCCGTTGCGTGCCGCCGCGGCGGCCGCCGCTAGTCCGGGGCGCAGGGGCGTGCGCGCGGCGAAAGTGGAGACCGCCGCGGGACGCTGCGCCGGCGCGGGGGTGCGGGCGGGTTCCCCGGGCAGCGGGGAAATTTCGTCCGCAACCAACTCCTCGATCTCGTGCAGGCCGGCCACCGCCAGTGCGCGGGCGACATCGGTGTCCGTCGACGACGACCGCACCTCCATGCCCTGCGCAGTCCACTCGATCACCGCGTACTCGTCCCGTTTCTCCACGCGGCGGTGCACAATTGCGTCGTGATCCGTCAGCTCCAGTTCCCGGACATCCCCCGCCACGTAGATTTCCCGGCCCTTTTCCAACTGCCCCGGGGTGAACGCCCCGGCCCAGTCTTCCTCGAGCTTTCCAAACCAGAATTCGAGGGACTTCGGGGTGTAGATGCGCTTGGGCCCGTGCGACTGCATCAGACGTGAAATGGCGACCGTAGGTTCGCACCCATGCCCTGCAACCCCGAATTTGCGTCCGGCGCGAGGAGCGCCCGGTGGTCCTTAACCGGCCGTGGCCGCCGGTTCGCGGTCGCGTTCCGTGCGCAGCCGCAGTTGCCCGCAGGCGGCATCGATGTCGTGACCTTTTTCGCGGCGCAGCGTCACCGAAACACGCGCGGCGCGCAGCACGCCGGCGAAGCGCTCCTGCCGAGCGAGGGACGGTCGCTTCCAGGGCAGACCGTCCACCGTGTTGTAGGGGATCAGGTTAACGTGCGCGTGAAGGTCCCGCGCGATATCGCGGAGCCGCGCCGCCTGGTCGTCGGAGTCGTTCACATCCTCGATCAGGATGAATTCCAGCGTGACCATCCGCCCGTGCTTCTCGGAGAACGTGCGGATCGCCGGCAGCAGCTGCGCGAGCGGGTAGGCGCGGTTCACCGGCATGATGCGTTCACGCACGTCGTCGGTCGCGCCGTGCAGCGAGATCGCGAGGCGGAAACCGAGGTCCTCCTCCGCGAGCCGCGTGATTTTCGGCACCAGGCCGCTGGTGGAGATTGTGATGCGCCGTGCGCCGAAACCGAGGCCCCAATCGGCGTTGAGGATGCGCAATGCCGCGAGCAGCGCGTCGTAGTTGGCGAGGGGCTCGCCCATGCCCATGACCACGATGTTGTCGAAAGAGGCCAGCTCCGCGCGGGCGCGCGGCGTGCGGGCGTCCTCCCGGTGGCAGACCTGCAGGAGCTGGGCGACGATCTCGCCCGTCGTGAGGTTGCGCTTCAACCCCGCGAGGCCGCTCGCGCAGAACACGCAGCCCATCGCGCAGCCCACCTGCGTCGAGATGCAGATCGTCTTGCGCGAGTGCTCCAGCCCCACGCCCTCCTGCGGGGCGCGAATGATCACCGTCTCGATGAGCGAACCGTCGCCGAGCTCGAGCAGCAGCTTATCAGTCACGTCGGCCGACTGGCGATTGAGCACCAGTTGCGCGGGCATGAGATCGAAGGTCTCCGCCAACCACCCCCGCAACGCCTTGGGCAGGTTGGTCATCTCTTCCCATGAGCGGACGCGTCGCTTGTATACCCATTCGAGGATCTGCTTGGCACGGAACGCGGGCTCGCCGCGCTCGCGCAGCCGCGCCGTCAGCGAGTCTAGGGTCTCGCCGGTGAGGGCCGGTCTTTCGGGTGGGCGCATCATGCGGAGCGCGGAACGTGGTTGGCGCGCGCCCCTTCGTCAAAGGGTTAGGCGCCGCCGCGCGGCGAGGGATGAGGGAGAAACCTGGAAGAGTCGGGATACGTGGCGAGAGGGAGAGACGGGTGGGAGGGGCGGTGGCGCATGGCGAGGGTCGGAACCACGAAGCACACCAAAGGCACGAAATGGAGCTGGCTGGCCAACGGAACTCACGGAAGACCCGGAAACCCAACTCGCCAGGAATGATGGTTTCCCGATCTCCGGATTCCCTCGGACCTCCGTTACCTCCGTTTGCTCCTGTTCCCCGGCTCGGGCCGCTCGGCATCACGACCGACACCCGGGTCGCGACGCTTCCGGTTTAAGCGGCTGATTTCGGCTGTTCACGGGCCGCGTTTTCCGCGTGTCCCGTGGGCCAACTCCGCCTCGACCCCTTTCACCGAGGTGTGCAGTTTTTCGGCGAGCCCCGCCTTTACCTGATGAAAACGATTCCCCTCCTCGCGCTGCTCCTTCCTTGGATGGTATTCGCCGCCGACGATAAACCGCACCCTTTCCAGTGGAAGATCGAGCGCTTCGATCCGGCCTTTGATCGCCTGGTCGCGCCCGACGCGGTCATGGAGCCGCTCGCGGAGGGATTCCGCTGGGCCGAGGGGCCGGTGTGGCACGACGGCGGAGTGGTGTTTTCCGACGTCCTCGCCAATACCGCCTACCGCTGGCGGCCGGGCGCCAAGGGAGCCGAGATTTATCTGAAACCCAGCGGGCAGGTCACCCCGCAGCCGGGCTTCCGCGAGACGGGCAGCAACGGGCTCGCCCGTGATCCGCAGGGACGGCTCCTGCTTTGCCAGCACGGCGAACGTCGCGTCGCGCGCTGGGAAAACGGGCGCTTCACCGTGATCGCCGACCGCTTTGAGGGCCGGCGTTTCAACAGTCCCAACGACCTCGCGGTGCGTCGCAATGGTGACGTCTATTTCACTGATCCGCCCTACGGACTGGAGGGCGTCGACAAGTCGCCGCTGCGCGAGATCCCGTTCCACGGCGTCTACCGCGTCACGCCCGCCGGCGAGGTCTCGCTGCTCACGAAGGAGATCCGGTTTCCCAACGGCATCGCGTTCTCGCCCGCCGAGGACATCCTGTACGTGGCAGTGAGCGACGGTGCGGCGACCCGCGTGATGGCTTACGATGTGCGGCCCGACGGCGGCGTGGCTAACCCGCGTGTCTTTTTCAACGCGCAACCCCTGCGCGCTCCCGGCTTACGCGGCGGCTGCGACGGCCTGAAGGTCGACCGCGACGGCAACATCTGGACCACCGGCCCCGGCGGCGTGCTGGTCATCTCGCGCGACGGCCGCCTGCTCGGCCGCCTCAACACCTTCGAGCCCACCGCCAACTGCGCGTGGGGTGACGACGGCTCCACGCTCTACATCACCGCGAACTACTTCCTCGTGCGTGTGCGGACGCTCACCAAGGGCGCAGGGTGGTGAGCGGGTTTGTCACGTATTCCGTTACAAACTCGCGGAGGGAACGCTTCGCGGCGAAAAGCCGCGGGGTCACCGGGTAATCCGGATTCCCGGCTAGCCCGGTGCCAGCGGGGTTTCAGTTTCGGTGCAGACCCGCCGGGGCGCAGAGAGGAAACCGGCAGGTTGGCGAGGGAAACCGCCGGCCCGGCTGCATGCGCATCGGGAACGAGTTTCGATCACGTCCGAACCAAGGGTAGCGCCGCGGGTGTTGTGCGCGGGGCGCCTTCTGCGGAATTGCGCGCCGGCGGCAAAACCCCACGCTCCGCGCATGGAGTTTGAGTTCACCGCGGCCGAGCTGGCCGCGATCACCGGGGCACGCGGACAGCGGGGTAACACCGCCGAGCGCATTCGCGGCATCGCGGCGCTCTCGGAGGCCGGCCCGGGCGACCTGAGTTTCCTCGGCAATGCCCGCTACAAGGCCGAGGTCGCCACGACGAGGGCGAGCGTGGTGCTTCTGCCGCCGGATCACGCGGGCGAACCTGCCGCCGGGCAGCTTTTCCTGCTGGTTGAAAACCCGTCGGTCGCCCTGGCGCTGGTCTGCGCACGCTTGGAACGGAAACTCTGGCCCGTGCCCGCGGCTGGCGTTCACCCGACGGCGGTCGTTGCCCGGGGCGCCACGGTGGCGGCTTCCGCCACGATCGGACCGCTGTGCGTGATTGAGGATGGGGCGATCATCGGCGAGCGTGCGCATCTGCAGGCGCAGGTTTTTGTCGGGCGCGGCGCTTCGGTCGGTGAAGACTCGTGGCTGATGCCCGCGGTCGTCGTGGCGGCGGATTGCACGGTGGGCCGTCGAGTGCGACTCCACTCGGGGGTCGTGGTGGGATCCGACGGTTTCGGTTACGAGTTTGTCGCGGGCCGGCACCAGAAGGTGCCGCAGGTGGGAGGGGTCGATCTCGGCGACGATGTGGAAATCGGCGCCAACGCCACCCTAGACCGGGCGCGGTTCGGCCGCACGTCGGTGGGCGAGGGGACCAAGATCGATAACCTCGTCCAGGTCGCCCACAACGTCCGCATCGGGAAGCACTGCATCCTTTGCGCCCAAGTGGGCGTTTCCGGCAGCACGACGATCGGCGACTATGTGGTGCTCGGCGGGCAGGCGGGGGTGGCG
>JBEGJD010000206.1:0-8481 GCA_041184765.1 Verrucomicrobiota bacterium
CAAGCCCGCGGGCTCGTGGCGCACACAGACCGTCTGCAGGGGAACCGGCGCGACGACCCGCCAGCCGTCCGCCTCCGCCGCCTTCACTTCCGTCTCGAGCCAGCGGGCGTTCGCCAGATCACGCCGCAAACGCGCGGCGAGTCCCGCGACGCCTTGCTCCCGGATAAGGAACCAAAGCTTCAGCGCGCGGAAGCGCCGCCCGAGCGGGATGCCCCAGTCGCGGTAATTGCGCACCTCGCCGTCCACGTTGCTCCGCAGGTAACTGGGGTTGGTGTTCATCACCCGCACGAGGAGATCCGGATCGCGCACGTAATAGACCGAACAATCGAAGACGGCGCCGAGCCACTTGTGCGCGTTCAGCACAATCGAGTCGGCTCCCTCGACTCCCTCCCACATCCAGCGGCATTCCGGCAGGATCATCGCCGAGCCCGCCATCGCCGCGTCGACATGCAGCCAGATTCCCTCGCGCCGCGCGATCGCCGCGATCGCCGCGATCGGGTCCAGCGCAGTTGAGGCCGTCGTGCCGGTCGTCGCCACGATCGCCGCCGGCACCACACCGCGCGCCCGATCCTCCGCGATCGCCGCCGAGAGCGCCGCTGGATCCAGCGCATGGGAAGCGTCGGTCGCCACCGCCCGCAGATTGGCGCGTCCGAAACCGGCTAGCAGCGCGGCCTTCTCCACCGAACTGTGGGCCTGAGCCGAGTAATAAACCGCCAACGGTGATGGCGCCCCCTGCAGTCCGCCGCGCGCGGACGCGAACCCGCTCGCCTTTTCCCGAGCGCACAGCAACGCGACCAGCGACGACGTCGACGCCGTGTCCTGGATGACGCCACTCCAACCGTCGGAGAGACCGACCATCCGACGCAGCCAGCCGGTCACCACCTCCTCGAGCTCCGTAAGCGCCGGACCCGACTGCCACGCGAGGCCGATCACGCCGAGACCCGAGCTCAGCTGGTCGCCCAACACCGAGGACAGCTCCGCGTTGGCCGGGAAATAACCGAAAAACGACGGATGCTGCCAATGCGTGAGGCCGGGCAGGATAATCTCGCGCACATCGCGCAATACATCGTCGAAGGACTCCGGCGTTTCCGGAGGCATGGCCGGCAGGCGTCCCTTGATCTCGCCGGGGCGCGTGGGCGGGCGCACCGGGCGTGCCGCGATGCCCGCGCGGTAATCCGCGATCAGATCAACCAGTTCATGCCCGCGCCGGCGGAATTCCTCGGGGGTCATGGCGGCGCGGAAAGGGAAACGCTACCGCAGGCCGCTGGCGCGGCGCACCCGGGCGAGCACGCCGTCGGCGACCGCCCGCGCGCGCTCGGCGCCGTCGCGCAGCACCGCGTTGACGTGGTCGAGATTGGCCGCGAGCTCCGCCCGCCGCGCACGCGCCGCGCTGAAGGTGTTCCAGTAATGCTCGAACAGTGCCTTCTTTAGATCGCCGTAACCGAGCCCACCCGCGCGCAGACGGTCCTCGAAGTCCTTCGCCACGTCGGCCGGCGCAAAGAGGCGCAGCAGCTGAATCGCGAGGTTGCGATCGGCGTCCGGCTTGGGCTCCGCCGGCGGACGCGAATCCATGACTATGCCCATGATCCGCTTCCGCAGGACCTTCTCGTCGCCGAAAATGTCGATCGTGTTGCCGTAGCTCTTGCTCATCTTCTGGCCGTCGAGTCCCGGCACCACCGCGAGATCGTCGCGGATCTCGGCCTCGGGCACGACGAGCGTCTCGCCGTAGGTGAGGTTGAACTTGATCGCGATGTCGCGGGTCATCTCCAGGTGCTGCTTCTGGTCGCGCCCCACCGGCACCCGGTTGGTGTCGTAGAGGAGGATGTCGGCCGCCATCAGCACCGGATAGGCGAAGAGGCCGAAGTTGGGCGAGATGCCCTTGGCGGTCTTGTCCTTGTAGCTGTGCGCGCGCTCCAGCAGGCCCATCGGCGTGAGCGTGCCGAGGATCCAGGCGAGTTCCGCGACTTCGGGCACGTCGCTCTGCCGCCACAGCACACTGCGGGCCGGGTCGAGTCCGCACGCTAGCCAGTCCAACGCCACCCCAAGGGTGTTGCGCCGGCGCTCCTCGGGGTCGAGGAGCGAGGTCATAGAGTGATAATCCGCGATGAAGTAAAAACACTCGCCGCGGGTCTGCGCCTCGATCGCTGGGCGCATCGCGCCGAAGTAATTGCCGATGTGGAGCGTGCCCGATGGTTGGATGCCGGTGAGGGTGCGCATGCGTAAGTAGGCCAAAAGAACGTCTCTGGCGCCGGAGAACCAGCCCGTTTTCAGTCCCGCCGCGGGATCAGGCGGATGTCCGCTCGGGCATGCGCGATCGTCGCCGGCGGCAAAACCCCCGCGAACGCCATCGCGGGCATCACGAGGGCGCGTTTCCCGAGCACGGCGCCGGGATTGAGCACCGCGTTGCAACCCACCTCCGCGCCGTCGCCGAGGATCGCACCGAGCTTTTGGAGGCCGGTATCATACGAGCCGTCGGGCGCGCGGATCACCACGTTGCGCTGGTCGAGTCGGAGATTGGAACACACGGCCCCGGCCCCGAGGTGGGCGCGGTTGCCCAGCACCGAATCGCCCACGTAGCTGAGGTGCGGCACCTGCACGCCGTCGAGCAGCAGGCAATGTTTGAACTCGCTCGCGTGACCGAAGACGCAGCCCTCGCCCGCGATCACCCCGCCGCGCAGGAACGCGCCGGGACGGATGTCACAGCCCGCACCGAGCCACATCGGCCCGATCAGCGTCGCGTGAGGCGGCAACCGCACGCCCTCTCCCAACCACACGCACCCTTCCACGTGAACACCGGGCGGCACTTCACGCCGCGGCGGCTCCGGCAAGTCAGCGAGCGCGGCGTCGATTTGAGCCACCCACTCCCACGGCGGCGCCTCGGGGCGGAAAAATCCCGCGAACCGCGCCAACGACGGCGGCAGCGAAAAGTAATCGGACGCCTTCATGCTGCCGAAACGGATGCCCCCGCCGCTCCGCCGAGGCAAACGAAAGCTCATGCACCGCCCGCTCCACCGTGCCTCTCGACCCATCCGCGTCTTACGCGCATGTTTCACGACCGACTGCCGGGATGGCCGCAAGAAGGCGCACAAGCCGCAAAGGGGCCGCTCCGATTCAACAAGCGCCAGCTTCCGACGCACGCATCGGATGCGACCTCGGTTCCCGACGTTCGGGACTTCCGCGGTAGCTCCTCCGAGATAATCCGCGGCTACATCGGACGCGGTTCGGAAGCCTTCGTGTCCATTCGTGTCCCTTGGTGGTTGCTCACCGGAGCCTTCGAAACTGGATAACGCAGAACCCACACCCTATTTGACCGGTTTTCACGTTTTCCGGGTCTGCCCGCCGTAGGCTCGGCGAAGGCGGGCTTTACGTGGGTAAACTCCGGACTTCTTCACTACCTATCACCTTCCGCCCCGTTCAGCCGGGCGTGAGGATGACCTTCATATAGCGCCCGCCGTCCTTCGCGCTGAGACGCGAAAACCAGGTCGCGCCGTCCGCCAGCGGCGCCACCATTTCGATCATGGGCCGCACGTCGATGACGCGGCGTGAGATAAGATCGAGGCAAAGGGGGTATTCACCCGCGCTAGCGCAGGAGCCGAGGAGCGTGAGTTCCTTCGTCACCACCGCCTGCAGGGGAAAGTCCTGCGTGCGCGGGGCAAGGTTGCCCACCAGCACGCACGATCCGCCTCGCTTCAGCACGCCCAGCGCGAGGTTTAGGGTCGGACCGAAGCCGACCACCTCGAACGCGAGGTCGGCGCCGAGGCCGTCCGTGAGCCGCGTGACCTCGGCGGCCGCGTCCGCGGAGCCGGAATTGATTGTGTGCGTCGCACCGAGCCGGCGCGCGAGTTCCAGCCGCGAATCCGCGAGGTCAACGGCGATCACGCGCGTGGCGCCCGCCCAGCGCAGGGCCTGGATCACAAGCAGCCCGATCATGCCGCTGCCGATGACGACCGCGGTCGCACCCGGCGAGATCGGCGCGCGTTTCACCGCATGCACGGCGATCGAGACCGGCTCCACCATCGCCGCCTCATCGTAAGGCAGGGAGTCGGGCAGCCGGTAGAGGATGCGCGCGGGAATCGCCAGGTACTCGGCGAACGCCCCGTGCTGACGGAACTCCTTCGGCGCCACCCCCACGACGCGGCGGTTTTCGCAGAGGTTCACCGCCCCTGTCCCGCAAAAGCGGCACGCGCCGCAGGAGATCGTGGAGTCGAACGTGACGCGGTCGCCCTTCCGCCAGCCGGTCACACGCGGTCCCGTCGCAGCGACCTCACCGGAGGCCTCGTGCCCCATGATCAGCGGCGGCTGCCGACGGCCGGTCGATCCATCCCAACCATGGATGTCGCTGCCGCAGATGCCGCAGGCGTGAACGCGCACGAGAACCTCATCGTCGGCCGGACGCGGCTCAGGGAAATCAACGTACTCGAGACGTGACGGCGCGGTGAGGAGGAGGGCTTTCATTAAGGAAATCGGGGCGGAATAGAAGAGCTCTGGTTAACCACGGATGGACGTGGATAAACACGGATTTTCCAGGACGACGCCACATATTCTCAGCCGCGAAACGTGCATCACGAACGACCGGGTCTTGAACCGGGAAGCCGCAAAGCTCGGCGAAGCCGCGGTGCGAATGACCAAAATAACTACGGACCGGGACCTCGGCTTCAACTCTGACGCCGCGGGCTAGCATCCCATCCGCGAGATCAGCGACATCCGCGGTCAAAAACGCGGAGTAGGTCGGCAAGGCCTTGGCGGTATGTCCTTCGCCATATTCCGCGGCGGGCGGCCGCAGCTACACCAAGCGCCGCGGTTCCGTGTCCATCCTTACCCATCTGGTTGCGATCACTTCACCGCGACACTGCGCGCGATCTCCACGGCGTAGGCGTGAGTGACCGCACGGCCGCGGGCGTCGCGCGGGCTGTGGAAATTGCCGCTGAAGACGATCCAGCGCCCGTCGGGAGTAAACGTCAGGTTGGGCTCCACGCCGCGATCCTTGCTGTAATCGTGCGCCGACATGTCGACGAGCCGCTCCGACTTGAATACGCCGATCTCGGTGAGCGGTTCGCCCTCCTGCGGCGAGCGGCCACGGACCGGCGCCGGACGAAAAAGGTAGATCCACTGTCCGTTGCCGGGCGGATCGAGTTTCTCCCCGTCCGCACCGTAGGCCGCCACGCTGCCCGGCCCGCCGCCGTCGCCGGCGAAGAGTTTTCCATCGGCGGACACGTTGTAGTGTACCGACCATTCCTCCCGCCGAAGGGAGTACCACGTCCGCCGTCCCGTCGCGAGCTCCACGCCCGCCAGCCAAAACACGGCGCTACGCGGCGTCTGCAGGTCGAACCAGACCGTCTTCCCGTCCTGACTGAAAAACTCATGACCCCAGATCTCCATGTTCATCGTGCGGCGATGCAGCGCGCGCGGCGCCCCGCCATCCGTCCGCAGGGTCCACGTGCGGTTGGTGAAATGCCACGGCCCTTCGTGGCAAAACAGGATCTGTTGCGGGTCAGTCGGAGAGCATTGCAGGTGGTTGGTCCAGTCGTTCTCGCGGTGCAGCACCCGCATCGCGCCCGTACGGATTTCGATCGAGGAAATCATCTTCGGTGTCCCCGCGGCCCAATTGGCCTCCAGCGTCCCGCCCGCTCCCCCTGCCGGCGGGGTACGCGGCACGGTTTTACCCTCGGGGTCGGGGCCGATCAGGATCAGTTGCGATTCATCGCAGTTCACGGCGAACTGCGTGCCGCGCGCCAGCGACGGCAAGCGCACCACCTCCCGGACCTTGCGGGTGTCGACATGCACCGCGCGCAGCGTGTTCTCCGCGCGGTCGAAGAAATACGCCTCGCGCGTCCGCCACGCCATCGCGATGGGGCTGGCCTCGGCGAGCACCACTTCGCGCCGCGGCGCCTCGCGGCCCAGACGCGAGATGTCGACCGCCATGATGCCCTCCCGTGTGCGCAGGAGCACCTTGTCACCCTCCGGGGTGTAGGCGCGCTGATGGAAATAGAGGCTACCGCCGCCGCTGTCGGGAGACAGCCGGATCACGCGGTGCCCCGTGCGCGGATCGACCCAATCCGACGGCGGTGGCGCATCGGCCGCCCGCGCGAGCGGAGACACGGATACAAACGCGATGGAAACAATGGCGAGGAAAGGGCGCATGGGGGGGCTGGACGCGCGGAGAGGTACGACCGTTGCGATCAGACTCGAAGGGAATCCCGACAGTCGAGCTTTGCGACCCGCCCTACGTTTGGAACCGAACGCTTTGGCCACGGCAAATTCACGACTGCCGAGGCTTGGCGTGAGGCTTAGCCATTCACACGATGCACGTCATGGAGATCGCGATCCTCGTGCTGGCAGCTGTGGCGGTAGGGTTGCTTGTCGTTCTCGTGCGGCGGGGCACGGGGGACAAGGCGGGCACAGACCTCGCGCCGAAGTTGGAAGTGATCGAGCGCCTGCAGGAACGCGGGGAGCGCACGCTCAAGGACGAGTTTGGGCTCAGCCGGCAGGCGGCGGAGGAACAATCGCGCGGCCTTCGCGCCGAACTCGGCGCCACCCTAGCGCAGTCCCGTGAGGCGATGGAGCGCCGGCTCACCGACAACGCGACGCAGCTGCAGACACAGCTGGAGGCGTTCGGCCGGAGGTTGGCGGAGTTTGGCGTCACGGAGGCGGATTCGGCGCAGAAGACGCGCACGGAACTTTCCCAGGCGTTCCGCGATCTCCGTGATTCGCTGCAAAAACAAGCGGCCGAATCGGCCGAGACCCAGCGGCGCCACCAGGAAACGGGCGCCAACCAGGCGGGAGCGCTGTCGGACCGGCTCGACCGCAAGTTCGAGGAGCTGCGTCAGGCAGTGGATGCCAAGCTCGGTCAGCTGCAGGCCGACAACACCGCGAAGCTCGAGGAGATGCGCCGCACCGTCGACGAGAAGCTGCAGGGCACGCTCGAGAAACGTCTCGGCGAATCCTTCAAGCTGGTGAGCGAGCGTCTCGAGCAGGTGCACAAGGGCCTCGGCGAAATGCAGAGCCTCGCGACCGGCGTGGGCGACCTGCGGCGGATGCTCACCAACGTGAAGACCCGCGGCACCTGGGGCGAAGTGCAGCTCGCGTCGCTGCTCGAGCAGATGCTCCACCCCGGCCAGTACGAGGCCAACGTCGCGCCCGTCCCCGGTTCGGCCGACCGCGTGGAGTTCGCCATCAAGCTGCCGGGCCGCGACCCGTCCGCCCCCCCGGTCTGGCTACCGATCGACGCCAAGTTTCCCACCGAGGATTACGATCGCCTCGCCGCCGCCGCCGAGCGCGCCGACGCCGAGCAGATGGCGGTCGCCGCCAAGGCGCTGGCGACGCGCGTCAAGGATCAGGCGCGAACCATCGCCGCCAAATATATCGCGCCGCCGCATACGACCGACTTCGGCGTGCTGTTCCTCCCGACCGAAGGCCTCTACGCGGAGGTGCTCCGGCAACCCGGCCTCGCCGAGGCGATCCAACGCGAGCACCGCGTGATCATCGCCGGCCCCACGACCCTCGCCGCCCTCCTCAACAGCCTGCAGGTCGGATTCCGCACCCTCGCGATCGAACAACGCGCCAGCGAGGTCTGGCAGGTGCTCGGCGCGGTGAAGACCGAATTCGGGAAGTTCGGCGACACGCTTGAGAGCGTGCAGCGCAAACTCGACGCCGCCACAAAGGAGATCGAGAAGACGGGCGTCCGCTCCCGCGCCATCGAGCGAAAGTTGCGCGAGGTCGAAGCTCTTCCCGCCGCGGAAACCTTGCGCGTGCTACCCGACGCGCCCGCTGCGACCAGCGCGACCGGCGATGAAGCCGGCGATCAACGCAAGGCGGGATAGGAAGCGGTAGGTCGTACGCATTCGCCGGGGCCACGCGGCAGCTCGACCCGCGTACGGCTGACTCGGTGCCCTCGGATTTTTCGGGGTGCTCCGTGTCCACCGCTCGGGACTCTCCCGCCTACTCCGGCGCAAAAATCCCCGCGTGTCCGGGTTGGTAGAGCTTGAGCCCCGTGATTTCCGCGACGCGGGTAAAATGCGCGTCCAAGGTGTAGAGCCGCAGGTTGTCGTGGAGGGCCAGCGACGCGATCAGCACGTCCAGCCACGGTACCGTTAGACCGTTGTCGCGCAACCGCCACGCTAGCGACACGCCGCGGTCCCAATCCTCCTCGGTCACAAACCGATAAGGGATGGAGGCGAAGTGCAGCCCGAGGCGCCGGCGCTCATCGGCACGCGCGCCGCCGAGCACCTCAAGCCGCACCGGCGTCGACCACTGCGCCTCGTAGGCCTCCAGTAATCCCTCGAGCGCCAGTTTCACCTCCAGGCGGCCGTGACGCCGAAGCCCTTCGATCCACACGGAAGAATCAACCGCGACCATGAAATGGGAGCGTGACGTTCACTTCGGGCCGTGCAGCGGCGGGACCGGATTCGCCTCATCCTCAGCCACCATCGGCTCCGGGTAATCGAATGCCCCCTCCCGGATCAAACGGCCAAACTCCCGCGC
>JBEGJD010000207.1:0-3337 GCA_041184765.1 Verrucomicrobiota bacterium
CGTGAAGTCATCGCCCTCGGGTCGCAGCAGGAAACATTCGACCGCGCCGCCCGTGGGCCGGCGGGCGGACAACCTCGCGGGCAGCACGGCCGCGTTGTTGCGGAAAAGGATGTCCCCAGGCGCGAGGTATTCCGGCAGATCGGAGAAAGCGCGGTGTTCCAGCCGCTTCTAGCCCCGGTTGACCACCAGCATGCGGGAGGCGTCGCGTCGCGCGGCGGGCGTCTGCGCCACTCGCCGCCTCACTTTTTGACTACGACCTGCCTCCCGAGCGAGTGGCACGGCTAGGCAAGGACGGCACCAAACCCGCTGCGACGCCGAACACAAGGCGCTCCTCCGCTGAAACCTCTGTTCCCGGATAGCTCCGCGGGGTTCACCCACGGGTTGACACAAATCGACACGGATGAGGGAGCGCCGATGTAGCCGAGGCCGCCCGCCTCGGATCATGCCGCCCGTCTATCCGCCATGTCGCCCTCAGGGCGGCAGCAGCCCGGCGAGCACGGCGATCGCTTCCTGCCGGATCGTGAGAACCGTGCGCAGGTCCGACTGCGCCTGCTGGAGACGGGCTTCGGCCTGCTCGTGGACATGGCGGGCTCTGGCCAGACGGGCCTTCACTTCGGCGTCGGGCAGATTGTCGCGCACGGCGTAGCGGAGCGAATCCTGCTCGGGGTTGGCCGAGCGGCTGGAACGTTCGCCCTTCTTGGTGGCGATCGTAGGCGGCTTTCCTCCCGAGCTGCCCTTCCAAAGCCCGGAGCGAGCCTCATTCACGCGGTTGATTCGCTCTAGAACCACCGCCCATTCGGCGTCGTCTTCGACCGCCAGCTGATCGCGCAGCCGTTCGAGATTCCGCGCGGCGGCTTCGTCGGCGCGCGCCTTGGCGTTGCTGGGGGCGTCCTTGTCGCCCCGCGTGGGTTTGCGCGAGCCGTCGTCGGTTCCCGCCATCTCGCGACGCAACTCCTTCTTCTCCGCCTTGAATTCCGCCTTGGCGGCGCGCCCCGCTGGCGTCCATGCCGCGATGAGCGCCAATGCCAGCGCGGGGAGCAGGCCGGAGGCGGTCGCGCGGAGGTGGTCCGTTTTCAGGCGGCGCATGGCGGGGGTGGTGGCAAAAGACGCACGGGCGCGCAAACCGTTACCGGAGACAGAGGCTCTCGATCACCGATCCTGGCGATTGCTTCGGCGCAACCGCATCGCGCCGAGGGCGTCGTCGGCCAGTTTGGTGCGCTCGACAAGGCGCTCCGACGGTTGGGAAATAATCACTTTTAAACGCCATGAGAAACCTCACCTCGCGTCTCGTCGCCTGCCTCGCCTTCGCCGCTTCGCACGCCGCCCAGCCTGTCTCCGCTCAGACCGTGGCCGCTCCCGCGGTCGCGTCCGGCGCGGCCACCGACGAGGCGGTAGCCCTTTCGCCGTTCGTCGTCTCGACCGAAAAGGACACCGGTTACATCGCGGCGGACACGCTTAACGCCGGCCGGCTGCGTACCAACCTCCTGATGACCCCGGGAACCATGGAGGTTTTCACGCGCGACCTGATCGACGACCTCGGGGTGTTCAACATCGACGAGGCCTCCGCCTGGCTCACGAGCTCCCATCCGCTCGAGACCAACGGCATCAACGGCAACAGCATGAACCCCGCGAGTCTCGGCCAGCACGACCCGGGCAGCAACGTGAGCCTCCGCGGCATGGCGACGCAGCCCAGCACGCGGAACTACTTCCTCAGCGCGACGACGCCGATGGAGTACAACGTGCAGCGCATCGAGGCCGGCCGGGGGCCCAACGCGATCCTCTACGGAGAGGGCGGACCCGGCGGCGGCGTGAACTACATCACCAAGCAGCCCGAGCGGCGCGCGTTCGGCACGATCCGTTTCCGCGCCGACACGTTGTGGTCGAAGGGCGTCGCGATCGACCTGAACCGCCCCGTCAACGAACGTCTTGAGTTCCGCTATAACGCCAGCGTCCTCGAGCAGCGCTCCTACGTCGCGCGCTCGGCCCAGCAGAGTTTCGGCAATGCGCTGGCCGCCGCGTGGCGACCCTTCGAGCGCACCCGGGTGAGCTTCGACGCCGACATCACGCGCACGGAGCGGCCCGGCCTCGTCATCACCAGCTACAGTGACCAGGCGTCCTCTTGGAACGAGGTCCCGGTGCGCGGCACGCTCACAACCGCCCAGGCGACGGCGGCGGGTCTTTCCCTCCGCGGCTCGACCGGTTTTCTCACCTACATCGAGGGACTCGGCATGGTCGATCTGCGCGGCACCGCGTTCACGTCCGGTTCGGGCATTCCGCTCATTCATTCCTATCCGCTTGGCATCGCGAAAGTGCCGTCGCCGGACAAGAGCTTCAACGCGAACCCCATCGAGCTCAACGTCCGTGCAGCGACCACGGACCTGCAGGCGAGCGTCGACCACCGCTTCCGCAACGGTTTCTCCCTGCAGCTCGCCGGCCAGCTCGCGCGTTACCGGGCCGAGGGCGGCAACTACGCGTTTTCCGGCGCGCTGATCGATCCGAACGTCTTTCTGCCCGGCGGCGCGCCCAACCCCAATTTCGGCAAGGTTTACAGCGCGTCCTACCTCGGACGGAAAATCGACGGCACGTTCCGCGACTCGCGCACCGTGCGCCTCGTCGCAGCTTATCCCTTCAAGGGTTTCGGCGGTGTCACCAACCTCAGCGGGTTCGTGCACCGGCAGCAGGCCGACTCGCGGCTCGTCTACTGGGACATGAACAATGCCGATCCCAAGCTCACGACCGCGATCACCGACGGTTCCAGGCGCATCAACATCTACCGCTACTGGGACAACCTCACGCCCGCGCTGCCCGACTTTTCGCGGCTCTACACGCTGCGTGCGGTGCCGACGGCCGATGGCTACACGGAGAATGGCAACGACGCCTACGAGCTAGCCGCCTCCGGCAATTACCTCGGCGGGCGGCTCTCGTATGTCGCCGGATTCCGGCGTGACAAATCCGAGCTCACTTCGCGTAACGGCGACACCGCCACGCGCGACCGCGTCACCGGCGCGTTCGGTTCCTACACCGTTGAGGAGAGGGTGGCGTACAACAACACGCGCACCTTCGGGCTGGTCTACTTCCCGTGGTCGCGGATCGGCGCCTACGCCGATTACTCCGAGGGCTTTACCATCCAGTCGAACGCCAACCCGAAGCTGGATGGCAGCTTCGCCGGGGCGAACATCGTCCCCTCGAAGGCGGAATCGGCCGGCATCCGCCTTCGCCTCGCGCACACCGACGCGCTCACGATCGTCGGCTCCGCCGGGTACTACCAGGCCGAGCAGACCAACAGCGCGTTGGGCATCAACGTCGGCGCGGTGAACACCCTCTGGTCCAACCACCG
>JBEGJD010000208.1:0-3347 GCA_041184765.1 Verrucomicrobiota bacterium
CGGCGCCTCGGGCGCGGCGAGGTCATCGAATTCGCCGGCCGCGCCGTGAATCACGCCGGCGAGGAACGCACGGTGACGGGCCGCGCCACCCCGGCAGACGCGGTCTCGGGCCGGATAAAGGTTCGGGTAGGTGTTTCGACCAGCATTGAATTGATCTTCAACACCACGTACCGGTTCTCCGGTGATTAACCCGCGCCAACCGGCGCCCGCCTTACCCGACCGCCCACTGTAACTGACCGCGACGCCACCCGTCTCCCCCGCATGCACCTCCGTCTCTTAGCTCTGCTCTGTCTTCTGGCCCCGATGCTCCGCGCCGCTGCGCCGGACCGGCCGAACATCATCTTCATCCTGGGCGACGACGTCGGGATCGGCGACATCGCCTGCACGGGCGCCGACCGATACAAGACACCTAACATCGACGCGTTGGCCCGGAGCGGAACGATCTACCGCCACGCCTACGCCGTCCCACTCTGCGGCCCCTCCCGCGCCACGATCCTCACGGGCCGCTACGGCTTCCGCACCGGCGCCACCAATCAGGACGCCACCGGCCGGTTCACCCCGAAGGCGGAGACCATGATGCCCGCCGTCCTGAAGCAGGCCGGCTACGTCTCCTCTTCCATCGGAAAATGGGGCCAATTGCCGCTCGGGCCCGCGGAGTTTGGGTTCGACGACTACTTCCGTTTCTCGGGCAGCGGCGCCTATTGGAAGTCGCAGGGCAAGAAGGGCGAGAACGTCGAGATCAACGGCAAGAAGGTCCCGGTCGGCGAAAAGGACTACATCCCCGAGTTGATGCACACGCACCTCGTGGACTTCATGACGAAGAACCGCGCGCGGCCGTTCTACGTCTACTACTCCCTGTCCCACGTCCACACGGACATCCTGCCCACACCGGACAGCGCGCCTGACAGCAAAACGCTCTACGCCGACAACGTGGCCTACATGGACAAGCTGGTCGGCAAGCTGACGCGCGAGTTGGAGCGGCTCGGGCTGCGTGAAAAAACCCTCGTGGTTTACTTTGGCGACAACGGCACGGCCAACGGCCAGTCCGATGCCGCGACCATCGGCGGCCGCCGCCTGAACGGCGCCAAGGGATCCATGCTGGAAGGCGGCAGCCGCGTGCCGATGGTGGTCAGTTGGCCCGGTGTCACCCCCGCGGGCCGGATCGCCACCGACCTCATCGACTCGAGCGATTTTCTTCCCACCTTCGCCGAACTCGCCGGCGTGCCGCTCCCGACCGGCAAGGTCATCGACGGCCGGAGTTTCGCCGCGCAACTCCGCGGCAAGCCGGCCGCGGGGCGAGACTGGGTTTTCGTGCAGCTCGCGAAGATGTGGTACGTCGCCGATCGACAGTGGAAACTGAATCAGGCGGGCGAGCTGTTCGACCTCTCCGACGCCCCCTTCACCGAGAAGCTTGTCGCCCCTGCCGGTGCGCCGTCCGCCGCGGTCGCGGCCCGCGCGCGGCTGCAGGCAGCGCTGGACAAGCTGAATCCGGCAGGCGGTTTCGTGGACGATGGCGACGGCACCGGCCGTCACGCCAACCGCGAGGAGAACCGCGCGGGCCGGAAGAAGAAAACCAACTGATCCTTTCCCATGAAATATTCCCGCCTCCTTGCCCTCGCCCTGCTTGCGCTCGGAACCGTGCCCCTGCGGGCGGCCGATCGCCCCAATGTTCTTTTCGTCGCGGTGGATGACCTCCGCCCGGAGTTCGGCGCCTACGGCGCCAACTACGTCAAGAGCCCGAATCTGGACCGGCTTGCCAAAGCCGGGGTCACCTTCCACCGCGCCTACTGCCAGCAGGCGGTGTGCTCCCCCACCCGCTCGAGCCTCCTCACCGGCACGCGGCCCGACACCACCAAGGTCTGGGATCTGGTCACCCATTTCCGCACCGCCCTGCCCGACGTCGTCACCCTGCCCCAGCACTTCAAGAACAACGGCTATTTCGTGCAGGGCATGGGCAAGATCTACCACGGCGGGTTCGACGACCCTGTTTCGTGGTCCGTCCCGTGGCAGACCCCGAAGGCGCAGACCTACGGTCACCCAGAGAACAACCGTTACGGCCGGCCCGGAACGGATCCCGACGACGCCAAGGGCGAGAAGGCAGGCGCGAAGAAAAAGTCGGCCGACAAGAAAAACTCCCGCGGCCCCGCGTTCGAGGGCGCCGACGTGCCCGACAACACCTTCCAGGACGGCAAGGTCGCCGAGCTCGCGGTCGCGACCCTGCGCGAGATGAAGACGAAGCAACAGCCCTTCTTCCTCGCGGTGGGCTTCGTGAAACCGCACCTGCCGTTCGTGGCGCCGAAGAAATACTGGGACCTCTACGACCCCGCCAAAATCCAGCTCGCGCCCAACAAGTATCGCCCGAAGGACGCGCCGGATTACTCCATTCTGCCGGGCGGGGAGCTGCGTAGCTACAAGGACATACCCGAGTCATCGATCCCCGACGACCTCGCGCGCCAATTGAAGCACGGCTACTACGCGGCGATCAGTTACATGGACGCCCAGCTCGGCAAGGTCCTCGACGAGTTGGAGCGACTGGGACTCCGCGAAAAAACCATCGTGGTCCTGTGGGGCGACCACGGCTGGAAGCTCGGAGAGCACGACGCCTGGTGCAAACACAGCAATAGCGAGAACGACACCAACGGCGCGCTGCTGCTTTCCGCACCCGGCCTGAAGACGGCCGGCGCCCACTCCCGCTCCATCGTGGAATTCGTCGACATTTACCCGACGCTAGCCGATCTCGCCGGACTTCCCCTGCCCAAGCACCTCGAGGGAATCAGCTTCAAGCCGGTGCTGGAAAATCCAGGCCGGACCTGGAAACAAGCCGCGTTCAGCCAGTATCCGCGACCCGGCAGCAAATCGGGTTCCGGCCAATTGATGGGCTACTCGATGCGCACCGAGCGTCACCGCTTCACGGTCTGGGTAGCCCGGAATGACGCTTCCAAAGTCGAGGCGATCGAGCTTTACGACCACACCACCGACCCGCAGGAAAATCAGAACCTCGCCGGCCGTAAGGAAAACGCGGCCCTCGTGGAAAAACTGATGGTTCAGTGGAAGGCCGGCTGGCGCGGCGCGCTCCCGAACTCCTGATCGTAAGTCGCCGGACCGTCATCCGGACCGGCTACACTTCTCCCGGATCGCCGTCAGCCGCCCGTCGCGTGCTTCAACGCGTACTGGGCCTGATTGTGCTCGGCGACGATCGCGAGGTAGTCGCGACGCGCGCGGGCCAACTCTTCCTCCGCCTGAATGTCCTCCAACACCGCGCTCACACCGGTGTCGCGGCGCTGCCGGGAAAGACGCGCGGTCTGATCCGCGGCCTCGAGCGCCTTGCGCGCCAGTTCAACCTGCGT
>JBEGJD010000209.1:0-3793 GCA_041184765.1 Verrucomicrobiota bacterium
CAGCCTCGTTGCATGCACCGGGGAGACGAATCCTGTCTCATGACCTGCCGCTTCACCGCAAAGGCGGCATGAGTTCTTCCCCGGAGGATCCGTCGCTGCGGATCCAGCAGCTGGAAAAGCGGCTGGAGCGCGAGCGGCGCGCGCGTGAGGAGGCGGAAAATATCGCCGAACGGGCGACGCGCGACCTCTACGAGCGGATCCAGGAACTGGAGCGCATCCGGGTGCAGCTCAGCGAGGCAAAGGAACAGGCGGACCGCGCCAACCAGGCGAAGAGCGCGTTCCTCGCCAACATGTCCCACGAGATCCGGACTCCCCTCACCGCGATCATCGGCCTCGCCTACCTCACCATGCGTCGCGCGGAGGACCCGCGCCTTCGGAAGAGTCTCTCCGACATCCACGAGTCCGGCAATCACCTGCTCGGACTGGTGAGCGACATCCTCGATTTGTCGAAACTCGAGGCCGACAAGATCGTGCTCGACGACGTCGATCTCTCGATCGACGGCGTGCTGGAGCGCGTGAGCACGATGACGGCGGCCCGCGCGCAGGCGCAGGGCCTGGAACTTGCTTTCTCGCTGGATCCGGAAGTTCCCCGGCAGGTGCGCGGCGATCCGGTGCGACTCGCCCAAGTCCTCCTCAACTACGTTTCCAACGCCATCAAGTTCACCGAGCGCGGTGAAATCACCGTTCGGGTGAGTGTGGAGGAGCAGGATGCCGAATCCACCCTGCTGCGCTTCTCGGTGTCAGACACCGGCATCGGCATCAGTCCCGATGATTTGAGCCGGCTGTTCCGCCCGTTCGAGCAGGTCGACGGTTCCAACACGCGTTCCCACGGCGGGTCAGGGCTGGGCCTCGCCATTTGCCGCCGCCTCGCCGAACGCATGGGGGGTGGCGTCGGCGCGACCAGCGAGCCCGGCCGCGGCAGCGTTTTCTGGTTTACCGCCCGGATGCGCATCGCCCACCGCGCCGCGGATTTTTCCCCGCGCCGCGATCTCGAGGACCGGAGGATTTTGGTGGTCGATGACAATCCCACCGCCCGCACGGTGATCGCCGGGCTGCTCAGTCCCTTCCCGATCCACGTCGAGACAGCCGCCTCCGGCGCCGAGGCCGTCGCGCACGTCGTCGCGGCGGAAAAGGCGGGCCGGCCCTTCCATGTGCTGCTCCTCGACTGGCGCATGCCGGAACTCGACGGCATCGCCACCGCACGCCGCGTGCGCGAACTTGTTCCCCGATCCTCCTGCCCCACGGTTTTGCTTATCACGGCCCACGGCCGGGAAGAGGCACTCGGCGCGGCCGCGGAGGCCGGCATCGAGGTGGTCATCAGCAAACCGGTGACGGAATCCACGCTGATCGACTCGCTCGTCCGTGCCATTTCCGGCCGCGAATCTCCCCTGGGGGCACAGGGCCTCAGCGAGGCGCGAGCCGCCCGGGCGGACGATTTCTCGGACTCTCTCCGCGGCCGTCGTGTTCTCGTGGTGGATGATGTGCCGATGAATCTAGAGATCCTCCGCGGTCTCCTGGAAGTGGCGGGCTGCACCGTTGAGACGGCCGACAGCGGGCTGGAGGCGGTGGAACGCGCCCGCAAAGGCGGGCTAGATTTGATCCTGATGGACATCCAGATGCCCGTCATGGACGGAGTCTCCGCCACGCAGGAGATACGCCGGATTCCAGGCTGCGATCGGCTGCCGGTGATCGCCGTCACCGCCAACGTCTTGGAGTCCGACCACCGCCATTACCGCGCATCGGGCATTAGCGAAATCATCGCGAAACCGATTGAGCCGGCGACGCTGTACGCCACGGTCGCGCGCCACGCCCCCGGCGGCACCAGTGCGCCTTTGTCCGCTTCCGCCGCGAATCCGGCCGCACCCTCCGAACCCATCCCGCTCTTCGACGTCGAGGCGGCGCTCGGTTTCCTTGGCGGCAACCGGGACCTGCTCATCCGCAGCGCGCGCATGTTCATCGCCTCGAACGAGCACGACGTGGAGCAGATCCTCGCCCTCATCGCCGCGGCGGACCTGAAGACCGCGTCGCGGCGTTTCCACCGGCTCAAAGGCTCGGCCGCGATGCTCGGTTGCCGCCGCCTGTCCGAAGTCTCCGCCGCCCTGGAACGCGACCTGAAGGCCGCCGACGCCAAGGCGCCGGCCGACCATCGCCTGCGGGTCTTCTCCGAAGCGATGGGGCAGACGCTGCAAGCGCTCCGGCAATACGCCGGGGCTGCCCCCCACTGACCGAGCTCCGCGGGGGCGCGTTCCGCAACGAGGGAGTTGCGGTCCGGCAAACGCGTGTGGAGATTCGGCGCGAATGAGATCGCTCCGCTTCGCGCTCATCCCCGCCCTACTCGGTGTCACCCCCGGCATCGCCGCCCCCGATTACGCGCGCGACGTGAAGCCGTTGCTCACGCGGCACTGCGTGCAATGCCACGGCGCGCAGAAGGAGGAGGCGGGCCTGCGGCTCGACACCGCGGAGTTCGCGCGGCTGGGCGGCGCCAGCGGCTCGGTCGTGAAACGCGGCAAGGACGGGGAAAGCCTGTTGACCGCGGTGATCGCCGGCACGCATGCCGACATCCCGGCGATGCCCTATAAGAAGGAGCGGATGGCCGCCGCCGACATCGCGACCCTGCGCGCGTGGGTCGCGGCCGGCGCGCCGGCGCCGGAGAACGAGGAACCGGGCCGATGGGAGCACTGGGCTTTCATCGCGCCGAAACGCCCTGCCCCACCCGCCGTTAACGCCTCGGCGACCGGCTGGGTCCGCAACGAAATCGACCGCTTCATCGTCGCCCGCCTCGCCGCCGAGCGCATCACGCCGGCACCCGAGGCCGACCGCATCACCCTGCTCCGTCGGGTGTCCCTCGATCTCACCGGCCTGCCTCCGACACCGGCGGAGACGGCCGCGTTCCTGGCCGACAACGCCGCGGGAGCGTACGAGCGCGCCGTCGACCGACTCCTCACCTCGCCCCACTTCGGTGAACGCTGGGCGCGCCCGTGGCTCGACGTCGCGCGCTACGCCGACTCCAACGGCTACTCGATCGACGCACCCCGCCAGATCTGGAAGTACCGCGACTGGGTCGTGAACGCGCTCAACCGCGACCTGCCGTACGATCAGTTCGTGATCGAGCAGCTCGCCGGCGACCTTCTACCGAACCCGACGATCGACCAGCGCGTGGCGACGGGCTTCAACCGCAACACGCAGATCAACCAGGAGGGCGGAATCGACCCCGAGCAGTTCCGCATCGAGGCCGTGCTCGACCGCGTGAACACCTTCGGCACCGCGTTCCTCGGTCTCACCGTCTCCTGCGCGCAGTGCCACGACCACAAGTTCGACCCGATCACGCAGCGCGACTACTACCAGCTGTTCGCCTTCTTCAACACCTCGGTCGACGACGGCCACGGCGACCGCCGGCCGAAGTCCATCGGTGTGCTGCATTTCAAATCCGACGGCGCGGCGGACGGACAGCTCGAGGCGGAACTCGCGGAAGTCCGCGGTAAACTCACGGAGCTGCTCGACGCGCACAGCACCGAGATCGAGGCGTGGCGGGTGGCGCTCACGCCGGAGGCGCGGGACAAAGTTACTTCCCGCGGCACCCGCGCGGCGCTCGACGTGCCCTGGGAGAAATTGAGCTTCAACCAGCGGCGCTCGGTCTACCCGATCGCGCGGCCGAAGGACACTGCCTTCCGCCAGCTCAACGACCGTCTCGGCACGTTGCAGCGGCGCGAGTCCCAGGGCGTTTCCACCCTCGTGATGGAGGAGCTCCCGGGCGGCCGCCCCAGCCATATCTTCATCAAGGGTGACTTTACCC
>JBEGJD010000210.1:0-5571 GCA_041184765.1 Verrucomicrobiota bacterium
ACCCGCCGCGAACGCGAACTTGGCCCCGTTTCCCCAGCCCGGGTGGTGGAATGGCAGACACGACGGTCTTAGAAGCCGTTGCCGTAAGGCGTGCAGGTTCAAGTCCTGTCTCGGGCACCAATTTCGTCGTTTGCGCAAAGGGTTGTCGGCTAATGTTCGACTTTAAGCCGTCTGATAACTCCCCGTGCGGGAAACTCTTCGGGAGCGTTCGCTCCGTGGGTTTGTTTAACTGTCCGACCCTCGGTGTCAGGCGGCCACGCGCCGGTTCGGCATCGATCCAGAACCAAACCAAACCTACCAAGATATGAACATCCGATCGCGGAAGTTGTTGGCGGCCATTGCCCTTACGGGTGTCGCTGCCATGACCAGCAGTCCGGCCCTCGCTCAGGCGGCGGGCTCCCAGCCGGTGCAAAAGATGGAGAAATTCGTCGTTACCGGTTCCTACATCCCGACGACCGAGACGGCCTTTTCGGCCGGTGTCTCGCCGGTCGTCCGCATCGATCAGAAGGTGATCGATGAGTCCGGTCTCACCAACACTGCCGAACTCCTCCAGAAGATCACCGTCTCGAACGGCGGTTCCGTGCCGATCTCGAACAACGCCACGGGCTTCACCCCGGCCGCGTCGTCGATCTCGCTCCGCGGTCTCGGCGCCGAGGCCACCCTTGTGCTGATCAACGGTCGCCGCGTCGCCTCCTATCCGGTCGGCAACGGCGGCACCACCGCCTTCGTCGACCTCAACTCGATCCCGCTCGCGGCGGTTGAGTCGATCGAGGTCCTCAAGGACGGTGCTTCCGCCATTTACGGCGCCGACGCCGTCGCCGGCGTGGTGAACATCAAGATGAAGCGCGGCCTCGATGGCACCCAGGTGATGGTCAACTACGGCAACACCACCAACAAGGACTCCGGCGAGTTCATCGCGTCCGTCATCACCGGCGCCCAGACCGCCAACGCGAGCGCGATGGTCGGGTTCAACTACTACAAGAAGAACGCCATCTTCAATTCGGACCGCTCCTACTCGGCCATCCCGCCGTTCCTGAGCTCCAACGCCAGCCCGCTCAATCTCCAGATCACCCGCGCCGTGGCGCTCGCCGCCGGTGTTCCGGCCGCGTCGCTGCCCGCCGGCACGGTCGCGAATATCTACGCGTCCAGCCCCGCCGCCACCACCAACAACGGCGCCACCGCCGCCGCCCAGTACCGCTTCGGCACCGGCCGCCCGTCGACGTTCAACTTCAACGAGTTCTCGATGTCCTATCCGAAGCGCGACAACCGCGGCGTCTTCGCCTACGCGGACCGCAAGATCTTCGGGACCGACAACATCCGCGGCTATGTCGATGTGAACTACCAGAACGCCGCCACCGAGAACCAGCTCGCGCCGTCGGCCACCGGTAACTTCTCCGGTTCCGGCACCGAGCTCGTCATTCCGGCCCGCACGACCAATCCGCTGCCCGGCCCCGACGGCCGTACGCGCGTCGCGGTCGCGGGTGCTTACAACCCGTTCAACCCTTTCAACCAGGACATCACCGGTGGCACGCGCGCCCGCCTCGCGGAGTTCGGCAACCGCATCTTCCGCAACCAGACTGACGCGCTCCTGATCACCGCCGGCATCAAGGGTGAGAACATCGCGGGCAAGTGGAACTTCGACTCGGGCTACACCCACTCGTCGATCCGCGACACCTCGCGCAACACGCTCGTGTCCGCCGCTCGGTTCAACCGCCTGATGAACGCGGCCGACTCGTTCTTCCAGCCGGGCAGCGCCGACTACCTCGGCACCACCCAGCCCTACAATCCGTTCGGCTATTACAAGGTCTCGATCCCGAACAACGAGAAGGTCGTCGGTGCCGCCAAGATCAACACCAAGGACCTGAACGAGTCGAAGCTCAACTCGGTCAACGCCGTGATCTCCAACGCCAGCCTCGCCGACCTGCCGGCCGGCCCGGTCGGTTTCGCCCTTGGCGCCGACTACCGCATGGAGCAGCTCGCCCAGTATCCTGATCCGTACGGCGCCACCGGTGACCTGATCGGCAGCTCGCCCAACGCCATCACCCAAGGCCAGCGCAAGGTCTGGGGCGCGTTCACCGAGCTCAACGTGCCCGTTGCCCGCAAGGCCCCCGGCATCCACGACCTCAGCGTCAACGCCGCCCTCCGCCATGAAAATTTCATGACCGAGAACAAGAAGACCACCGTGCCGAAGATCGGCGCGCGCTGGCAGCCGCTCGACGAGAGCCTCACGGTCCGCGCCAGCTGGTCGAAGGGCTTCCGTCAGCCGTCCCTGTACGAGCTGTACTCCACGCCGACGTCGGGCCTGACCCCGATTCAGCACCCGATCACCAAGGTGAACGAGCCGGAGCAGGACGTCACCGTCGCCGGCAACCGCCGCCTGCAGCCCGAGAAGACGAAGTACCTCAACACCGGTTTCGTCTGGTCGCCCCAAGGCAAGACCCTCAAGGGCCTGACCCTTGGCGTCGATTACTGGGAGGCCGAGCGTCGCGGCACGGTCACGAACAACTACCAGGACACGGTCAACCGGTTCTTCGGCAAGACCCCGTCCGGCGCGGCGGCCCCCGGCGGCCTGCTGCCGGGTGAGAGCGTGGCGCTGTTCTCCAACGGCGACATCCGCACGGTGAACTCGGTGTTCTTCAACATCGGTGAGACCAAGGTCGCGGGCTTCGACTACTCCGCCAACTACCTTTGGCGCACCGACCGCCTCGGCCGTTTCGAGTTTTCCACCGTCTGGAGCATGTACTCGCACTACCGCATCCGCTCCACCGAGGGCGGACCGTTTGTCGAGGTCGTGAATCAGGCGACGTCCGAGGGCACCGGTTCCGACAACGGCTACCTCCGCAAGAAGGGCCGTGCGCAGATCGACTGGGCCTACAAGGGCTTCAGCACGGTTCTCGCGACCACCTACACGGACGGCTTCTGGGACCTCGATCTCGACGGCAACGAGTTCTTCGTCTCGCCGACCTGGATCTATGACCTGCAGGTCTCGTACAGCTTCCAGAACCGCTTCGCGCCGTTCCTGAACGACACCAAGGTCGCCATCGGCGCCCGCAATCTGTTCGACCGCGATCCCCCGTACGCGGCCGGCTTCGGCGGCAACTCGACCGGCTACCCGGGCTTCCTCTACAGCTCCGAAGGCCGCTTCGTGTACCTGTCGGTCTCGCGCAAGTTCTGACGCTGATCGCGTAATTCCGTTTCCTTCCCAGCCCGCCGGTTTCCCCGGCGGGCTTTTTTCGCCCTCGCGGGCGCGGTCGTGGAGGCCAACCGTGCGGCGATGCGCCGGTTGGTTTACCTCCTGCTCCTCCCCCTGGTTGCTTTACGCGGCGCCGAGCCCACGGCGGGGTTTCTCAAATCACTGACGCCCGAGCAGCGGGTCCGCCTCGGGCTGGCCTCACTCTCGCCCGTGCAAGCCGCCGAGCTTGAGGCCGCCGTCGAAGCGTACGCGCGTGGACGTGGAGCGCCGGTGGCGGACGACGCGAAAACGAAGCCGGGCGCCTCCCCGCAACCTGCTCCGGCATCCGCGGCTGTTCCGGTGGCTCCCGTTGCGCGTGCGACGGATCCGCGCGGCTCGGCGACATCGACGCCGCGGGTGAACGCCCCGGTTGCGCCCGCCAAGTCCGAGGAGGCGGGCGAACGTTTCACCGCCCGCGTCATCGGTCCATTCCGCGGTTGGAGTGGTGGGACCTATTTCCCGCTCGAGAACGGCCAAGTGTGGCGTCAGGTCGGGACCGAGTCGAACGAGCTCCCGTTGCGGCAAAACGCGGAGGTGGAGATCTACCAGTCGAAGAACGGCTACTGGCGCCTCCGCTTCGAAGGCGCGTGGATCACCGTGCGACGGTTGCAGTGAGCCGCGCGCCGTTGGCGGAAAATATCCCGCAGCGTCGGGAGCGGAGGGAGGCCAACCTTTGAGAGCGGGACCCCAAAGCGGCTCTACCTTGACCGCGCGCTGGAGTTTATGGTCGGGCAAGCGGAATAGGCGCCCCCAACCCTGCGTCCGGTGTCACTTCGCCGTGTAACCGCCGTCCACGACGAGATTGGTGCCAGTGATGTAGGTGGAGGCGTCGCTGAGTAGGAAGACGACGGCTCCGGTGACCTCCGACGCTTCGGCCATGCGGCCGAGCATGGTCATCTTGCCGTAGCGTTCGAGAAAGGCGGGCGCCTGCGGGTTGGCGGGGTTGTAGATCCCGCCGGGCGAGACGACGTTCACGCGCACCTTGTCCGGTCCGTAATGCGAGGCGAGGTGGCGGGTAAGGTTGATCATCCCGCCCTTGTGGAAGAAGTAGTCGGGCGGAACGCCCATCGTCGTGCCCTCGTACAGCCAGGGGTTCATGCCGATCATACCCTGCATCGACGCAATGTTCACGACGCTGCCGCCGCCACCCTTGGCGATGGCGTCGGCCATCGCGCGCGTGATCGCGAAGAAGCCGGTGGCGTTGGTCTCCATCGAGGCGCGCCACGCGGCGAGATCGTCACCCATTTTGCGCATCGGACGCGACACGGCGTTGAACACGAAGCCATCGATGCGTCCGTGGGTCGCGAGCACGCGGTCGCGCAGCGCATGCACCGAAGTCTCGTTAACGATATCAACCGTCTCGGCGTGCACCCGGCGTCCCGCGGCGCGCTCGGCGGCGGCGTGGGTCTCCAGCTTGGCCCCGTCGCGCGACGCCACCACGAGTGTCGCGCCGCTGGCGGCGAGCCCTGACACGAGCGCACGCCCGAGCAGGCCGCTGCCGCCCGATTGCACGATCACTTTACCGGCGAGGGAGAAGTTGGGGGCGGACATGGGGCTGAGGGACTAAGGGACGAACGGACCAAGGGACGAACGGACCAAGGGACCAAAGGACTAAGGGACCAAGGGGACGGAGGGTATTGAGTGGCGGTTGGGCGCCGGTCTTTTAGTCCTTTAGTCCCTTGGACCCTCAGTCCTTTGTCATCCGCCGTAGGGGGAGCGGGCCTTGGGTTTCAGGTCGGCGGGAAGGCCGTCGACGTGGCCGCGGATCAGTTCAAGGCGCTGTTTCACGTAGGCCCCGAGCGCCAGCACGTCGGCGCCGATGTTGAAGACCTGCGTGCCCTCGGCGATGAGGTCGCTGAACGGTTGGAAGATACCCGAGGACATGATGAACTTGCCGTGGCGGCGGGCGGCGGCGGCAACGCGCTTGCGGGCCGCGACCACCTCGGGGTCGTCGATCTGCCCGACCTTCCCGATGCGGTGGCTGTAGTCGCCGGGGCCGAACATCAGGCCGTTGTAGCCGGGCACGGCGGCGATCGCTTCGACGTTGGCGAGCGCCTCGGGCGACTCGATCTGCATCACGACGACCCGCTCCTCGTTGGTGTGCCGGGCGTAGTCCGTGATCGGGATCAGGCAGTACTTGCCATCGGTGTTACCGCCGTCGAGCGGGCGTTTGCCGACCGGGTGGCAGCGCACCCAATCGACGATCTGCCGGGCCTCGTCGGCCGAGCCGACGTGCGGGACGATGATGCCGGTGGCGTCGGCCTCGAACGGCCGGATGTAGTCGCTGTACGAGCCCTTGGTGATGCGCACCAGCGAGTCCATGTCATGCAGGCGCGCGG
>JBEGJD010000211.1:0-3313 GCA_041184765.1 Verrucomicrobiota bacterium
ACATTCGACGAACTCGCCACCGCCCGCGAGCGCACCGAGGGAGCGCTCCGCTCCCTCGCGGCCGCCGGGCTGCCGGAAAAGAATTTCTTCCGCGCCCCGATGCGGACGCCGGACATTCCGGGAGCGTTCGATGCCGTGACCACGATCCTCACCCGCCAGGGTTCGGTTCGTAACTGGCTCGTCTGCGGCTTCAACGACAACGCCGTGCTCGGCGCCGTCCGCGCGCTCGAGGGAGCGGGCATCGGCGCCGACCGCGCCGTGGCGATCGGTATCAATGGCACCGATTGCATCGTGGAGCTCGAAAAACCGAAGCCGACCGCCTTTCACGGCTCCATGCTGCTTTCCGCCAAGGATCACGGCTACCGCACCTGCGAGATGATGTTTCGCTGGGTCCGCGACGGGGTGGAGCCGCCGCTCGACTCCCGCACCACGGGCGTGCTGATCACCCGCGAAAACTTCCGTCAGGTGCTGCGCGAACAGGGCGTGCGCGAATGAGCGGAGTCGCGACGCCCTCGAGCCCCGGCATGGCAGCCCTCGCCTTCGCGGGGGTCGGCATGGAGTTCCCGGGCGTGCGGGCGCTCGACGACGTTTCGTTCGAGGTGGGCGCCGGGTCGATCCACGCGCTCATGGGGGAAAATGGCGCCGGCAAGTCCACGCTCCTCAAGATTCTCAGCGGAGCCCACCGGCCGACGGCCGGCGAGGTGCGCATCGACGGACGCACCGTGGAATTCACCAGCACTTCCGCGGCGCTGGCCTCAGGGGTGGCGGTGATTTATCAGGAACTCCACCTCGTGCCCGCCATGTCCGTGGCGGAGAACCTCTTTCTCGGTCACCTCCCCGCGCGGCTCGGTGTCGTGGACCGCCGCCGGCTGGCCGCCGACGCCCGGCGTCAACTCGAGTTGATCGGAGAGGACATCGATCCCGATACCCCGGTCGGGGAACTCCCCCTCGCCCAGCGCCAGATGGTCGAGATCGCGAAGGCGCTCACGCGCGGCGCGCGGATTCTAGCCTTCGACGAACCCACCAGCAGTCTGTCCGAGCGCGAAGTGCGGCGTCTTTTCTCGATCATCCGCGACCTGCGCGCCCGCGGCTGCGCCATTCTCTACGTCTCGCACCGGATGGAGGAGATTTTCGCCCTGTGCGACCGCATCACCATCCTGCGCGACGGACGGCATGTGGAAACCGCCGCTCTGGCATCGCTGAACCGCGACGCCGTCGTGGAACGCATGGTGGGCCGCCGGCTGGCCGACATATACCGCCACGAAACCCGACCGCCCGCCGGCCCCGGCCTCGCGGTCGAGGCCCTGACCGGTCCCGGGATCACAGCTCCGGTCTCGTTCACCGCATCCGCCGGGGAAATCCTCGGCATCTTCGGCCTCGTGGGCGCCGGCCGCACCGAATTGCTGCGGCTGATCTACGGGGCAACCCGGTCCAGCGGCGGCATCATCCGCGTCGGTGAAACCCCCGTGGAGATTCGCGGACCCCGTGACGCCCTGCGCGCGGGCATCGTGCTTTGCCCGGAGGATCGGAAAAAAGAGGGCATCGTTCCCGTGCGATCGGTGCTCGAAAACCTGAACCTCAGCGCCCGTCGCCGCGTCGCCAAGGGCGGCATGCTGATCAACGAGACGTGGGAGCGCCGCAACGCCGAGGAACGCATCGGCCAATTGCGGATCCGGACACCGTCCGCCCGCGCGCTCATCCGCACGCTCTCCGGTGGTAACCAACAGAAGGTCATCCTCGGTCGCTGGCTCTCGGAGACCGTCCGCGTCGTGCTCCTCGACGAGCCCACCCGCGGCATCGACGTCGGCGCGAAGAGCGAGATCTACGCGATCATGCAGCAACTGGCCCGTGACGGGGTGTGCGTCATCATGGTTTCGAGCGAGCTACCCGAGATCCTCGGCATTTCCGACCGCATCCTCGTCATGCGCGGCGGCGCCATCGCGGCGGAGGTCGCGCGGGCCGACGCCACCGAGGCCGGCCTGCTGAAACTAGCCCTGCCCGTCGAAACCGCGGTCGTGACCGCATGAACGCACGCGCCCGGCAAAGTTTCGCCGCGACCTTCGCCCGCGCGGGGATGCCGCTGGTGCTCGCGGTGCTCTTCGCCGGATGCGCCGCCGGCATCGATAACTTTTTGAGCGTGGCCAATCTGCGCGGACTCGCGCTCGCCGTTTCCATGACAGGGATGGTCGCTTGCACGATGCTGTTCTGTCTCGCCGCGGGGGACTTCGACCTCTCGATCGGCTCGGTGGTCGCCGGTGCGGGCGTGATCGCCGCGGTGGTGATGAATCGCACCGGCAGTGTCGGGGCCGGCGTCGCGGCCGCCCTCGGCTTCGGACTGGCCGTAGGCCTGGTCAATGGGCTCGTCGTCGCACGGCTCGGCATCAACGCGCTCATCACCACCCTCGCCTCGATGCAGATCGTGCGCGGTCTCGCGTTCATCGTGTCGGGAGGTTCGGCGGTCGGCATCGCGGCCGAGCCTTTCTTCGCCCTCGGGGGCGGTGTCGTCGCAGGTTTGCCGATTCCGGTCTGGATCACCGCGCTCTGCTTCGCCGCCGCCGGGTTCACCTTGAACCGCACCGTATTCGGCCGCGACACGCTAGCGGTCGGCGGCAACGCGGAGGCCGCGCGCCTCGCCGGCATCGATGTTGCGCGCGTCAAGGTCTCGATCTTCGCGGCGCAGGGCGTGATGGCGGCGTTTGCCGGCGTGGTCCTCTCCTCGCGCGTGACCAGCGGGCAACCCAACACGTCGGTCGGCTTCGAGCTGGAGGTGATCTCCGCGTGCGTGCTCGGCGGCGTTTCGCTTTCCGGCGGCGTGGCCCGTGTCTCCCACGTCATCTCCGGTGTGCTGATCCTCGGGATCGTGCAGAACGCGATGAACCTCCTGAACGTCCCCACCTTCTGGCAGTACGTCGCCCGCGGTCTCATCCTCCTCTCCGCCGTGCTCCTCGACCGGTGGAACCACTCCCGGCGGGAGTAGAGCCCGGCGCAGCGCCGCCGCCGGCGCCTCCATCAGGGCGAGCGCGAAATTTTTCTCCCCACTCCGGTCGTGCCCGTCACCGCGCTCAACAACGGCGACCCACAGCTACGTGATCCGAGGCAGACAGCCTCGGCTACATCGGCACTCCCTCATCCCTGTCGATCCGTGTCCATCCGTGGTTGCTCCCCTCGCGGAGCGATTCAGAAACCATCCTGAACGCATCCTTCGTTGCGACAGAGCCGCGCTGGCTGTTCCGCGGGCGAACCTGACGCGGCGTCGCTGCATCCGACGCTCAGCGCACGCTCGCCCCACGGAGCTGCGAGGCCGATGCGCGGT
>JBEGJD010000212.1:0-7718 GCA_041184765.1 Verrucomicrobiota bacterium
GAGATAGAGAGCCGCATTGCGGCCTACGAGCTGGCGTTTCGCATGCAGAGCGCCTCGCCGGAGCTGATGGACCTCTCGGGCGAGTCGCAGGCGACCCTCGACATGTACGGCGTCAACCGCTCCGAGCCGAAGGTCGAGGGCGGCAACCAGCTCGGCGGCACAGGTCTCTTCGGAACCTTCGCCCGTAATTGCCTGATGGCGCGCCGGCTCGTCGAGCGCGGTGTGCGGGTCGTGCAGGTGATCCACGCCTCGTGGGACCACCACAGCCGCATCAACACCGACCTGCCCCACAATTGCCTCATGGCCGACCAGCCGATCGCCGCGCTGGTCAAGGACCTTAAGCAACGCGGCCTGCTCGAAGACACGCTCGTGATCTGCGGCTCCGAGTTCGGTCGCACCGCCCTGGGCGAAAACCGTCCGGGCTCGCGCTCGATCACCGGCCGCGACCACCACCCCAACGCCTTCAGCCTCTGGCTCGCCGGAGGCGGCGTGAAGGGCGGCCAGGTCATCGGCGAGACCGACGACCTCGCGTGGAACGTCGCCCGGGATCCCGTGCACGTGCACGACCTGCACGCCACGCTGCTGCACCTTTTTGGCTACGACCACACGCGCCTCACGTACAGATTCCAAGGTCGGGACTACCGTCTGACGGACGTCCACGGACAGGTCGTGCCGAGAATCTACAGCTGAGCCGCCGAAGGTGGCGCGAAGCAAAACTCCGTTTGCCATTTTCACGCTCCGGCGTGCAGTTTCCCGCGCCTTCACCCCCTCAACCTCCATCGCGTTCCCATGAAATACACCCTCAACGTCAACGGCCAGTCCCGCATGGTGGACGTGGCTCCCGACACCCCGCTGCTGTGGGTGCTCCGCGACACGCTCGAACTCACCGGAACCAAGTACGGCTGCGGCGTCGGCCAGTGCGGCGCCTGCACCATCCATCTCAATGGCGTCCCCGCCCGGGCCTGCATGACGCCCGTCTCCACCGTGGGCCGCATGAAGGTCACCACGATCGAGGGACTTGCCGAAAACGGTAAGATGCACCCGCTGCAGCAAGCGTGGACCGAGCTCGACGTCGCCCAGTGCGGTTATTGCCAGCCCGGGCAGTTGATGACGGCCGCGGCGCTGTTGAAGGACAACCCGAAGCCGACCGACGCGGACATCGACGGTGCCATGGCCGGCAATATCTGCCGTTGCGCGACCTACGTCCGCATCCGGCAGGGCATCAAGCGCGCCGCGGCCATAACCGCTGGCGTCAAGGAGGCCGCGCAATGAGCACCTCGACCCTTCCCTCCTCCGCGGTGGATCGCCGCGACTTCCTCAAACTTTCCGGGCTCGCCGGGGGCGGGCTGGCACTTGCCTTTTTCTTTCGCTCGGGCGGCGAGGCGCGCGCGGCGGACACCGCGACGGGTGGTGAGTTCAAGCCCAACGCCTTTGTCCGTATCGCTCCGTCCGGCGCGGTGACAATCGTGTCGAAGCAGCCCGAAATGGGCCAGGGCGTGAAGACCTCGCTGCCGATGATCATCGCCGAGCAGATGGAGATCCCGTGGCAGGGTATCACCATCGAGCAGGGCGACTTCGACGAGAAGCTTTACGGTGGCCAGAGCGCTGGCGGCAGCCGCTCGACTCCGAACAACTACGACACGTTCCACCTGCTCGGTGCCACGGTGCGCACGATGCTGGTGCAGGCGGCGGCCCAAACCTGGGGCGTGCCGGCGGCCGAGTGCCGCGCGGAGAACGCGACCGTCATCCACACCTCGGGAAAGAAACTCACCTACGGCCAGCTCACCGCGAAGGCTTCCACCCTCCCCGTGCCCGCCAAGGAGCAGGTGACGCTCAAGCCCGCGAAGGACTACAAACTCCTCGGCAAACGCATCGCGCAGATTGACACCCCGCGGATCGTCACCGGCCAGCCGCTCTTCGGAATCGACGTGAAGCTGCCGGGCATGCTGTACGCCGTTTACGAGAAGTGCCCCGCGTTCGGCGGCAAGGTGGTCAGCGCCAACCTCGACTTCGTGAAGACGCTCCCGGGCGTGAAGGATGCCTTCGTGCTCGAGGGCAACGGCAAGGTGAAGGAGCTCTGCCCGGGTGTCGCCATCGTGGCCGACTCCACCTGGGCGGCGTTCAGCGCCCGCCGTCAGCTCAAGGTTACCTGGGACGAAGGTACGGTCGCCAGCCAGAGCTGGGACGGCTACGTGGCCGAGGCTCGCGCCAAGGCTGCCCAGCCCGGGCAGCGCGTGCTGCGCAAGGACGGCGACGTCGACGCGGCCCTCGCCGCGTCCGCCAAGACGGTCAGCGCGGAGTACCTGTATCCGTTCATATCGCACGCCAACCTTGAGCCGCAGAACACCACCGCCCACTGGAAAGACGGTGTGATGGAGATCTGGTCGCCCACGCAGATCCCGAGCATCGGCACCGGCATGGTGAACCGCGTCCTCGGTATCGCGCCGGAGAAGATCAAGCTGCATCTCAACCGTGCCGGCGGCGGCTTCGGCCGCCGTATCGGCGCCGACTACCTTATCGAGGCGGCGGCCATCGCGATGAAAGTGCCCGCCCCGGTGAAGCTCACCTGGTCCCGTGAGGACGACCTCCGCCACGACCAGTACCGCCCGGGTGGTCTGCACTTCCTCAAGGCCGGTCTCGATTCCGCGGGCCGCGTCACGGCCTGGAAGAACCACTTCTTCACGTTCGGCGAAGGTGGTTCGCCCGGCAGCGGCGGTTCGCTCAGCGCCGACGAGTTTCCCGGACGCTGGATCCCGAACTACCTCGCGGAACAGACCATGTTCGATACCGGCTGGCCCATGGGGCCGTGGCGAGCTCCCGGCAGCTGTGTCTTCTCGTGGGTTTTCCACAGCTTCATCGACGAACTCGCCCACGCGGCGGGCCGCGATCCGCTGGAGATGCGCCTCGAGCTCTTGGGCACGCGCGATGAAATGCCCGCCGGCTCCGGCGGCGGTGGCAAAGGCAAGCAAAACGCCGGCTACAACGTGGCGCGCATGCGCAACATCCTGAAGTTCACCGCCGAAAAGTCCGGCTGGGGAAAGAAGAAGTTCCCGAAGGGGTCGGGCGCCGGCATCGCGTTCCACTTCAGCCACAGCGGGTACTTCGCCCAGGTGGCGGAAGTCACGGTTTCCAAGGACGGCCAGTTGCGGGTTGATCGCTTCGTCACCGGTGGCGACATCGGTGAGCAGATCGTCAACCTCAGTGGCGCCGAGAACCAGGTCGAGGGCTCCGTCATCGACGGACTCGGTGTGCTGCTGACGCAGGAGTTGAACATCGAGCGAGGCCGGGTGGTGCAGTCGAATTTCCACGACTACCCGCTGATTCGCATCACCGATGCGCCGCTGAAGATCGAGACGCACTTCCTCTCGACCAAATACCCGACCACCGGCCTAGGCGAACCGGCGCTGCCTCCCGTGGCGCCGGCGATCTGCAACGCCATCTTCGCGGCGACCGGAAAGCGCGTGCGCCAGATGCCGCTGTCCCGCGTCGACCTACGCTGGTCCTGAGGAGGATCACGCTTTCTTCATAAAGGCGGTCCTTCGGGACCGCCTTTTTTGTCCACACGAACGCGGTCGAATCCCGCGCAAGTCTCTTTCGTCTCAAAAGAGGCAAGTCCTCTGCATTCCTGTTTTCGTCTCGAAATCGAACCCGCCCACCGTACGCCTTCGACCCACCGCCACCGTCGCGGCCTCCCTCCCGACTCCATGCGCCCGTCCGAAGGCCCGCCCCGAGATCAGTCCTCGCATACCATCCCGCCGCTACACGTGCAGCCCGGGTTCAATGTCGCCACCCTCGATCAGCAGACCCTGCTGACGGTGGTGGAGTTACGCTGCGCGGGGGGTCTTCGTGTCGCCCATCTCTCCCCCAGCCAGTGCGTCGTGAAGTTGGAGTCGGCTCGCCGCTACCTTTCGATGGCGACCACCCACTGGAAAGCGCTGCGGGCCTTCGGCGACGGCCCGGGCCGCTCCGTGCCTCAGGTTCTGTTTCAACTCATCATGGACCGGGACTGCGTGCAGCTCCGTGAGTTCTACGAGATCGTCATCAAAGCCTACCAACGCGGCATTCTCGGCATCGAGGGAACGGAATCCCCGCCGCAAGTCCGGCCCGCGGCCTGGACCCATGAATTGACCGGCGCCTGGGCCCGCTTCGCGGCTATCGCCGGCGGGGCCCTGACCGCCGTGGCGCTTTTCCGGCAGCCGCTCGTCCTTCCCTCCAGCCTTTGGGAAATACTGGTCGGATGGGTGATCGTTTGCCTCGCCCTGAGTTCCGGGAACTGGCTCGCCGCCGCGGTGGTGCGCCATGCCAACGCCGAGATCTATGCCCCCGGCTTCATCTGGCGCACGGCCTTTCCGCGCTTTCGGGCCGATCTGGGCGACGCGATCATGGCGGGAACCGGCGCGGTGGCGGATGCTGCCCTCGCCCAGGCGGCCCCGGTGGCGGTGGCCCTCGGGGCGTGCGCGTTGCTGCTTCCCGGAACGGCACTCTTACCGGCTGCGGCGCTCGCGGTCCTGCTCGCCCCGTTCTGGTGGTCACCCGGCATTCGCGTGCTTCACGCGCGCACGGGCCGTCGTCGGGAGGACGATAAGTGGGACTTTCAATTCGAGCCTAACCGAGAGATCTGGCGCGCCTTCAAGGCCCGTCTGCGGCATCTCGACCTGCGTTTCGTCAGCATTCACCTCGCCTACAGTGCCCTCTGGGTCAGCGCGCTCCTGATTCTCTCGGGACTCCTGCTCTTCGGAAACTGGACGGAGCTCTGGGATGCCTTCCACGGTTCCGGTGGGCCTCGGATCACGGCCTTCGTCGTGCTCGCCTTACTTTGCCTCGCCGTCACCACCGCCCTTAGCGCGCTCGGCGCGATCGGCTATCTGGCGTGGCGAGAATGGCTGGCGCGCCGACCACGGCCGAACGCCCGCGTGACACGCGGACAAGTCACTCCGGATGCTATCGCTGGCTGCGTCGGCGACTCACTTCTTTTCCAAATGCTCCCCGCGGCCGATCGGGATCTGATCTCGAAGGCTTTCGAGCCGGAGCGCCATCCGGCGGGGACGGTCATTATCCGCGAGGGAGAGCCCGGCGAAAAACTCTACCTTCTGCACGGCGGGGAGGTGGAGGTCACTCGCACTCTACCCAACGGACGCGAGGACCCGGTCGCTTCGCTCCTCCCCGGTGATGTCTTCGGTGAAATCGCCCTGCTCAACCGCAGCCCGCGAACGCGCAGTGTGCGGGCGGTTGAGCCCGCCGTGGTGCTGGCGCTGAGCCGTACCGCTTTCGAAGGCATCGTGCTCTCCCGGCTTTCCCGGACGCAGATCGAGGACGCGGTGCAGAAAATCGCTTTCCTCCAGCGGACGCCGCTCGCTGCCAACTGGTCGCCGCACGCTCTCGCCGCCTTCGCCCGACGTGCCAGCTTTCAGGATTATCCGGCCGACGCGTTCATCCTGCATGAGGGCGAGGACAATCACTTCTTCTACCTAGTTTATGAGGGCCGGCTAGCCGTGCAGCGCGGACAGGAAGAGGTCGCCCAGCTCGGCATCGGCGACTTTTTCGGCGAGATCAGCCTGCTGCAGAACAGCATCACCAAGGCGACCATCGTGACCCGCACCCCGGCGCGATTCCTGGTCATGCACAAGCGGGACTTCCTGCAGTTCTTCGCCAAGGACTCGTCGATCGGCCTGCAGTTCGAGGCGATCAGCTCCGGGCGACTGGGTGAGCCTATTTTCCCACTCTACGGCAAATCACTCGATCTGATGAAGGCGTGAAGCCCTGCGGAACCGCCGGCGTTCAGCGGGCCGTGGGCGGCGGACGCACGATCTGGATCAGGGTGCGGAGGGTGATCTGCACATCCAGCCAGATGGACCAGTGCGCGATGTAGTGCAGGTCCCAGTGTAAACGTCGGTGCAACATTTCCTCATGCAGCACCTGGCCGCGGTAGCCCATGCTCTGGGCCAGACCCGTGATCCCGGGCTTCACCAACTGCCGTACCCGGTGTCCGCGTGCCTGGCGCCGGAATTCGCCTTCGAGCAGCGGCATGTAGGGCCGCGGACCCACGACACTCATATGCCCCGCCAAGACATTCCAGAACTGCGGAAACTCATCGAGGCTGTGTCGCCGCATGAAGCGTCCGGATGGGAAAATCCTTTCGTCCTCCGCCGAGGCTTGCCGGGCTTCCGCCGGCGCATCGGGCTCTTCAGCCCGCATGGTGCGGAACTTCAGCATTTGGAACTCATGTCCCCGGCGACCGCAGCGCTCACGGGTGTGAAACAGCGGTCCGGGCGCTTGCCTCCTTTGTATTATCCAAGCCGCGAGACAGAGCGGAGGCAGAATCAACACGACCACCGGAACCGCGATGGCCAGGTCGAATATCCTCTTGCTCAGCCGGTTCACCGGATCCTCGAGCGGCTCTTCCTGCAGAGTGAAGAACTGGCCGTTCTCCTCCAGGCTTGGCACGAACGGGTGTGAAAAGCGCTCCGCCAGATCACTGTGAAGTAGAAGCCTCACCCCGTGCTCCTGGCAGATCGCCACCAACTCGGAAGCCTCGCTGTCATCCGCCGGAAGTCCGAGGCGCACCACTTGCGCCACCGTTCGCTCCGCCAGGACCCGAGAAAGTTCCCTGGTTGCCCCAAGCACAGGCATTCCGATCTCACCGGTGGAGGGTTCATCTGTTAACAAGCCCACCGGATGCACTCCCAAGGGTCCTTGCCGGTCTATCCATCCACCCAAACGGGCCAAAGCTGCCGGTGGGCCCACAAAGACTGTCGGCAATTGATGCCCGCGTTGGAACAGGCGACGCGCGAGAAAACCAGGCAGCCACGCGTTGAGCCACCATAGCACCAGGCCCGCCCAGACGAGAAAGGAGCCGAGAAAAAGCCGGCTGATGCTGCGATCCTGCGTCGCGAACATCATCGTGAACACCAGCAGCGCCATCAGCGCCACCTGACGCGCCGCCAGGCGCGCCGCGTTCGCTGCGCGCAGCACGTCGAACCGGCTCGACCAGCCCTTCATCTCGCGCCGCGCGAGCGCCATCCCGCCCAGCACACAAAGCAGGTACGGTAGGAGATGCACCTCCCGCGTCAGGCGCACGTACGGGACATGCCGCAGGATGAATTCCGCGTAGGCCCAGAAGAAACCTCCCACAAGCACCGCCGCCGCCGCCGTGTGGAGGCTGGCGAGTCCGCGCGCCCGGGATGTCGTCATCGGCGGCGATAAAGCCCGCGGTGGCCAAACTGGCAAGCGGACGCGCGCCCGCCCCTTTCCCTTCTTGCGCGGTCGCTACCGCGCGTTTGGCTCCAGCGCACGCGTGCCGTCCGTCGATCCGAAATTCGTCCATCTCCATGTCCACACGGACTACAGCCTGCTCGACGGCTGCTGCCGCATCGACCGGCTCATGGATCGCGCCGTGGAGCTAGGCATGCCCGCGATCGCGCTCACCGACCACGGCAACCTCTACGGCGCGATTGATTTCTATAATCAAGCCAAGGCCAAGGGCCTGAAGCCGCTCATCGGGTGCGAACTCTACCTCGTGGAGAACTCGCGCCTGGAGAAGCACGGCCGCTCCGACGAGGAGGGGAAGTCGATGTTCCACCTCGGCCTCCTGGCGCGCAACCTCAAGGGCTACCAGAACCTGCTGAAACTGGTCTCCGACGCGCACCTGAAGGGTTTCTATTACAAGCCCCGTACCGACCTTGGCATGCTCGCGCGCCACGCCGAGGGCTTGATCGGCT
>JBEGJD010000213.1:0-3964 GCA_041184765.1 Verrucomicrobiota bacterium
ACCCGGTGAAGTTACCGGCGGCGGCGCCGACCATCCGCTGCGAACTGCCGTTGGCGAAGACCTGCACGCCGCGCGCCCAACGCGGGAGGAACGTGAGGGCCTGCCGGTAGTTCACGTCGAAACCCTCGGAGCGCACGCGGCTCGTGAGGTTGTACTGCGTGGAAACCTCGAAGGGATCGTACAGGACCGGGTCGAGGCCGTAGAGGTTCAGGAACTCCGGCGTGGCGTCGAAGGTCGTGGAGCCGAAGAAATTCGCGAAGTCGCGGCGGAAGGCGCCGACCGAAAGCAGACCGACGCGCTCGAAATAATGCTCGAGGCTTACCTTGGTGGTGCGCGCGCTCCATGGCTTGATGCCGGCGTTGTTGACGGAGATTCGGTTGGAGGAACTGGGCGGAGCCTCGACGTCGGGCAGGGTGACGCCGCCGGAGTATTGGTTGAAGTTGGGCCGGCCGATCGAGGTGTACCAGGAAGCGCGGGCGATGAGATTCTCCCTCAGGTCGTAGCTCGCGTTGATGCTGGGAAACCAGCGGAGGTACTCCTTTTCCACGCGGGCGCCGCGGTCGATGAGCGTGAGCCGCGCGATGCCGAGCGGATCCGAGGCGATGGTCGCGGGACGGCCGGGCGCGGCGAGGATGACCTTGCCGGCGGCGTCGCGCTGGTAATTGCGGGTCGGGTCGTTGAGCGGACCGCGGGCGTCGATATTGGTCTGCTCGGCGCGCACGCCGCCGGTGAGCTTCAGGCGGCGGTCGAGCAGGGCGAGGTCGCCGCGCAGGTAGGCGGAGGAGACGGTCTCGAGTGAAAGCTTCGAGCTATTGATGCCGGAGCGGTAGACGGTATTGTCATCGCCGGTGAAGTACGCGGGTTTGGCGCGGAGCAGGTCGAGCGTCGCCTCGTTGCTCACCCATTGCACGCGCGGGATGCCGAACAGGCCGGCGCGCTGGAAAAAGTACGGGTCGTAAACCACGCCCGCGCCGTCGTCGTTCCCGACCGGCGTGGTGCTCGCGCGACCGTCGGCGCCGACGAAGTTGTACGAGTAATTTACGGTGCGGTTGTCGGTGCGGGAGCGGCGCACATCGACGCCGGACTTCAACGTGAGCGGCACGGCGCCGCCGAACGACCGGCGCACGTTGGCGAAGGCGGTCTGCTGGACGTTGCGCGAGGTCTGCGGCGAGGCACCTGCGGTGCTGAGCGCGTAGGAGTTTATGTTGTACGGGTCGACCGGCGCGCCGGTCACGCCATCGGTCACGGTGATGCGGTTGGGCCGCAGGTAGAAGATGTCGGCGAAGGAGACCGTCACGCCGGTCCGCCGCGCGAGGGTCGAGGCGAGGCGGTCCTTGTCGACGTTGCGGAAACGGTTCTGGGCTTCCGATACGCCGAGGCCGGCCTCGGCGCGCAACACGGGCCCGTCGTGGCGGAACGAAAGGGTCGGCATGGTGGTGCGGCTGTAGCGGTGGTTGCCGCCGTTGGACACGCGCACCTCGCCGGCGCCCGGGAAGCCGCGGGTGAAGGCGGGTGAAAAGTCGCCGGGCAGCACGCGGTTCACGATGAACGTGAGCGAGCGTTGGTTGTAGTTGGTGTGGAAGGTGCCGTGCTGGAACGAGAATGAGACGCGGCTGGCGGCGCCGATCCGGTAGTCGACCGTGGTCGCGAACGAGGAGCGGTCCGCGATCTTCGACTCGGTGCGCACGAGGAAATCGGTGAGGTAGGGGTTGTCGGTCGTGGTGTCGGGCAGCGTGCCGCCGTTGGTCGCCGCGCCGGCGCCGCGCCAGGTGTTGGTGAGGAGCGGTCCCTCGGTGTAGAGCGTCGACGCGCCGCCGGAGACGGTGAAGCCGAAGCGCTTGTTGACCGGCACGACCCACGAGAACTCGAAGCCCGGGCGCACCTTGAACGTCGGGTCCTTCTGCGGCCCCGCGGACCGGTGGAACTCCTTCGTGCTGTCGCGCATCGCGAGGTACACGCTGCCGTTGAACTGCGGCCGCGCGCGTTCGAACGCGCTGCGCGGCACCATGTTCACCGAGCCGGCCAGCGCCGAGCCGGGCGATTCCGGCGTGGGCGAGTGCATGGCCTCGACGCGGGACATGTTGTTGATCGAGACCGCGTTCAACTCGACGTTGCGTCCCGTGCCGGAGGTCTCGGAGGTCGCGAGGCTGAAGCCGCCGATCGTGACCGGCACGTACGACGACGGCACGCCGTTCATCGAGATCTCCCGGGGATCGCCGCCGCGGTAATCCATCGTGATTCCCGGCAGCATCTTCAGGAACTCGCCGATGTTGCCATCGGGGACGATGCCGAACTCGTCGGCGGCGACCACGTTCACGATGTTGGCCGCGAAGCGCTGCTCGTTGATGGCGAGCGCGGCGCCGTCCATCTCGCGCGAGGAGGAAACCACAAGTGATTCCAGCTTCACCACCCCGCGGTCGTCGGCGGGGCGTCCCGCGCCGGCGAGGCGGATGTCACGCTCAACGGTGCGGGCGGCGCGCAGGTCGACCGCGACCTGTTGCGGGGCCGTGCCCGTGTAGAAGACGTCGAGGGTGACTTCCGCGCGCGGCACACCGTCGAGGCGGAAGGATCCGGTCTCGTCGGTGAAAGCCACCAGCCCCGTCCCGCGCACGGCGACCCGCGCGTTGTTGAGGTACTGGCCGCTCGTCTCGCCGAGGACGCGGCCGGTGATCACGCCGTCGGCCGCGGATTGGGCCCCGGCCGACGCGAGGGCGAGGAGGGCCGCGGTGAAGGCGGACGCGAAGAGACGAAGCAGGCCGGCGGACCGGCGAACGGGGTGGTTCATGGTTGGGGTGCGCGTTGACGGCAGTCGAACGACGCGCGGGATGATTTCTGCTTCCCGCCGGAAACGCCCGCAAGCGTTTCCCCGCCAACGGTGGCGGGTCCGCTGTGACCCTGGTGCTCCCTTCGGCGTCTCACCCGGCGCATGACCAGTCTCGCCAAGAGCCCGTGGCCCTCGCTTGGATGCCGGGAGATGTCACCCCGTCTCGCCGCGCGCCTCCGGCGCTGATCCGAACCATGTGGATTGTCCGTCTCGCCCTGCGCCGGCCCTACACCTTCGTGGTCGCGGCGCTCGTGCTGGTGCTGCTCTCGCCCTTCATCCTGCTGCGCACGCCGACGGACATCTTCCCGGCGATCAACATCCCCGTCATCAGCGTCGTCTGGCAGTATGCCGGTTTGAGCGCGCAGGAGATCGAGCAGCGAATTCTCTACAACCACGAGCGGTCGATGAGCGCCAGCGTCAACGACATCGAGCACATCGAGTCGAACGCGTACAACGGCGTGGGTGTCATCAAGGTTTTCCTGCAGCCGGGCGCCTCGGTGGACGCGGGAGTCGCCCAGATCACGGCCATCGCGCAGACAATCCTTCGCCAGCTGCCTCCCGGCCAGACTCCTCCGCTGATCATCCGGTACAACGCGTCGACCGTCCCCATCCTCCAGTACGCGATCAGCAGCGGACGGCTTTCCGAGCAGGAGATCTACGACCTCAGCCAGAATCAGATCCGCGTCGGCCTGGCCACGGTGCAGGGCGCGGCCGTGCCCTGGCCCTACGGCGGCAAGACCCGTTTGATCTGCGTCGATCTCGACCTCGCCGCGCTGAAGGCGCGCAACCTCTCGCCGCAGGACGTTGTTAACGCATTTAGCGCCCAGAACCTCGTGCTGCCCTCCGGGACGGTGAAGATCGGGTCCTCCGAGATCGACGTGGAACTCAACGCCAGTCCGCGCGCGGTCGAGGAGTTGAACGCCCTGCCGGTCCGGACGGTCAACGGCGCGACCATCACGGTGCGCGATGTCGCGCAAGTGCGGGACGGTTATGTGCCCCAGCAGAACATCGTGCGCCGGGACGGCGTGCGCGGCGCGTTGCTCACGATCCTCAAGAGCGGCTCGGCCTCGACTCTCGACGTGGTGGCACGGGTCAAGGCGGCCATGCCCCGCATCCTCGCGGGGTTGCCGCCCGGAGTGG
>JBEGJD010000214.1:0-2775 GCA_041184765.1 Verrucomicrobiota bacterium
CGCCGGAACACCAGCGCAATCAGCAGGTACAGGGCGAGAAACACGAACGCGATGCCCCACGCCCATATCACCGACGCGTCCCACGCCAGCGGCCGCGCGAGGAACACACATCTCCGCACCCAGGCGCCGAATCCTCCATCCGCCGATAGACCCACCGGCAATCCGATGCCCACCTCGCTGCCGCGCACCACAGCGCCGGCCTCGCGCTGCAGGCTTCCACCCACCCGCACCAAGTCACCCTGGATGACCGCCTTGGGTCCGAGTTTCACGTCACCCAACACGGCGACGACGTCCCCACCCACCGGGCCGTTGATCTCGATACCGCCCAACACCGCGACCACATCCCGTCCGATCAGCCCGCGTGCTTCGACCCGGCCCAGCACCGCGACCGCACTGCCGAGTACTCTTCCCTCCTCGCCCACCCGCGTGCTCCCAAGGATCGAAACCGCGTCGCGATCGACCGTGCCGTCGACCGTCACGGTACCGCGCAAGGCGACGACCTCCCGCATGCGCTCCCCGGCTGGGACCACTTGGTCGCCGAGGGGCGGCCCTTGTTCGCGCCTGGCGCTCGCCTCAATATTAACGGAAACCGGCGCGGAAACCTCCGCGGCGGGCAACACCGGTGCCACCAGGGGCAGGAAAAGGGCGGCCGAAAGGAGTCCGGAGAGATTCTTCATGAGTTTCATCTTGGAAAACTTTTCCTCGGCGCCTCAGTCGCGGCTCCGCAGGAGCCGGTACGCGGTCAGTCCCAGACCGACCACTCCGGCATACCAGCAGGCGAAGGCTGCCAGAGCCCCGTACCACCAGGAACCCGGAACGGATCGCCCCAGCAGCGCCACGGCGCCACCCGTCGCCTCCCACGTCGCCCGCAAAGCCTCCCAGAGCGCGGTCAAACCGCCGGGAACGAGCGCCCGCACCAGATCCGTCGCATCCCGCTCCGCGTTGCCCGACACGATCAGCAGCGCGACCGTAAACACCGTCAGCGCCGGCATCGCCAGCCACCGCGCCGGCATCGGCCAAGCGGCGAATCCCTGCGCCCGCACCAAGTGCGCATCCCCGTCGGGGATTGCGGCCAGCACGCGGCGCTCGAGCGCCGCGGGGGCCGGCCGCGGCGGCAGCCCCGCCACCACGCCGGTGATCAGACGCTCCAGTTTCAGCTCCGCGGATTCGGTTCGGGGGTCATTCATGATGGGGGATCCTCAAAGTCTCGCGGGCGCCGGGGTCGGTGACGAGCCAGCGCGCGAGGGCCGCGCGACCGCGCATCAGGTCGGTCTTCAGCTTGGGCAGCGAGACCGCCAGCCGGCGCGCGATCTCGTCGTAGGACATGTCCTCGAAATGGAAAAGCACGAGCGGCACTCGCTGGTGGTCCGGCAAACGGGCCAGGGCGGCGTCGACCACCCGCCGGCGCTCGTTGGCGTCGACGTGGGCCAGCAGGTCTTCCGGGGAGGTAAAGGCGGCCTCGGGAGCCTCACTTCCGTCGTGGTCGCCGTCGCGTCGAAACTCGGAGAAGAACCGCCAGCGCCGGCGGTAGCGCGTGACATGGTTCAGCGCGAGGTTGGTGGCGACGGTCTTGAGCCAGCCGCCCGCCGACGGGCTGACCGACAGTTGGGCGAAGTCCCGGTACGCCCGCAGGAAGACCTCCTGCGCGATATCCTCCGCCTGCGCGTCGTTGGCCGTGATCCGCGCCGCCGTGGAGAAAACCATGTCCTGGTACCTGCGCATGAAATCGGTGAATTCCGCTGCGCGGGTCACACCGGAAGCGGGGGTTTGCACGGTAAAATCGTCATTCATGCGCAAAACACGGCCGGCGCCCGAAAGTTGCAGGATTCTCAATTATTGCACCTCCCCGCGGCGAGAGAAACCGCGGTGGCACCGGCGGCACGTGACGTATTGCGACGGCGTCCGGCGGCCGGTTTTCCCTTGAGCCGCGCCGGCGCGGGCCGCACAACCTGCACACCGACCCTCGCCCGCGGCTGACTGTGACGCGGAGGAAGCGCGCAGCCGGCGACGCGGAAAGGACCGGCCGCCGACGTCCCCCATGAAACGCTCCGAAGCCAAGCCCGCGCTGCCCGCCTGGATCTTCATCGTGACCGACCTCGCGCTGATCGGCGCGGGCGCCGTGATCGCCCTTCGTGCCGAGGAGCCGCTCACCGTCGGCACGGTCATCGCGATCGTGGCCTGCGTGAGCCTTGGCGCGATCGCCGGTCTCATCCCGCTCGTGGCCAGCTACGAGCGGCAGAAAAACGAGATCCTCGACGCCCGCCAGCGGGTGCTCGAGGGCATGGCCCAGACCCTCGCGGCCTCCGCCGAGCAGATCAGCATCGCGACCAGCAGCCTGCACCAGATCAACGAGGCTGCGCAGCGGAACCTCCAGCAGGCCGCGCAACTGCCGCAGAAACTCCAGGACAAGGTCACGCAATTACAGGATCAGATCGCGGCGATCCGTCTCGGAGACACCGACAAACTCGAGACCGCCGCCGCGCGTCTCGCGAAGGCCGCCGCGGAACTAGCCAAGCACGAAGCCGCCGCCAACCAACAGGCCGCGGGCGCTCAAGCCACCCTCGTGAGGCTTACCGAAGGCGCCGAGGCGATTGTCCGCGCGCAGGCCGCCGCCGTCGCCGCGCTGGAGGCCAAACTGGCGGAACTCGACGCGAAGCTGAAATCCGCCGGCACCCGCACCCGGGCCTCCGCCGCCGCGACGGCCACCGCGACGCCGGTCTCCCCGGCAGCCACACCTGCCCCGGCGGAACCCGTTCAATCTCCGGCGCCGGAAAC
>JBEGJD010000215.1:0-2859 GCA_041184765.1 Verrucomicrobiota bacterium
CGGAGCGGGCGGCCGCGGAGCAGGAGTTGGCGCGCATGCAGGCCGCCAAAGTGCGGCAGGCAAAGCCATGGAACGGCGGGGTCGGCGCCGGGCAGCTGGCGTGGCTGGAGCGTGAGCTCACCGCCGCGCGGAGGAGCGGGCTGAGGGTGGTTGTTTTTGCCCACCATCCGGTCTGGCCCGACAACGATCACAACGTGTGGAACGCGCCCGAGGTGCTTGCCGTGCTGGACCGCCATCCGCACGTCGTGGCGTGGTTCAACGGCCACAATCACGCTGGTGCGTTTGGCGAACGAGCGGGCGTCCCTTTCGTCACTTTGAAAGGTATGGTCGAGACCACTGCCACCACCGCCTATGCAATCACGCGATTTCTGCCCGACCGCCTAATTCTGGAGGGGCAGGGCAGGGAGCCGTCTCGGGAATTGAAGTTCCGCGGTGGCTGAAGTGAAAACGGCGGATGCCCCGGGGGTGTACCCTAGGCTACAGCGGACACGTGTCGTCTCGAGTCGGCTACTTTGTTCCGGAGTGAAGCGCGTGCCGGGTAGCCGCGGCTGCTTGCCGCGGAGGTAGTGCGAAGGCGGGAGGCCGCCTCCGGTGCGGTCCCGATTTCCCTGAGCGGTTTACTTCACTGCCGCCCAGACGCGCTGGACGTCGTCGTTATCCTCGAGGGCCTGCAGAAACTCGCCGACCTCGCCGCGCTGCGTATCGTCCAACTCCGGATAAGTCTTCGCGATGTAGCCGAGCTCGGCGGTGATCACCGCCCAGCCGTTCTGCTTGAGCCACGCGGCCACCGAGTGTACGGCGGTCCGGTCGGTGAGGAAGCGGGCGCCGGCGTGCCCCTCGGGCACGTCGTCGTTTTGAGCGTGGGAGAGCGGCTCGAACACGTTCGCGCCGGCCTCAATCCCCGCGGCTTCGAGGTCGGCGGCGGCGTCCGGGTGGTGCGCCTCGACGATGCCCACGTGGTCGAACAGGAACTTGTTGCTGCCCGCGCCGCCCATCACGCCCTTCTTGAACAAGACGCGCAGGTCGCCCGCGCTGCGGTTGTGGTTGTCGGTCATCACCTCGACGATCACCGGCACCTTGTGGGGCGCGTAGCCTTCGTAAACCACGTGCTCGAGCGAGGCGCTGTCGCCGCCTGTGCCGGAGCCCTTCGCGATGGCGCGTTGGATGACCTCGCGCGTCACGCTCGCCTTCTTCGCCTTCTCGACCGCGGCGTGCAGCCGCGCGTTGGCGTCGATATCACCGCCGCCGAGCTTGGCCGCGACGGTGATTTCCTTCACGAGCTTCTGCACGACCTGGCCCTTTTTCAGGTTAACGATCGCGCGTTTGGCATGGAGCCATTGACGTCCCATAGGAAAAAAGTGGACGCGTCAGCGGGAACGCCGCAACGCCGAAGTTCCCGCCACCGCGAAACTGGGGCCGGGGATTTACTGCGCCTGACGCGCAGTCCGGCGGACCGACGGTGCCTGGCCGGCGGGAAGCGCCAGCAAATCGTACTCGTCGCTGCCGGTGATGCTCACCTCGACGAAGTCACCCACGGGGGCGGTGATCGGTAGATACACGCGCCCGTCAATGTCGGGGGCGTCGGCCTCGCCGCGGGCGACGCCGGGTTCATCGACGAGCACGCGCAGCTTGCGCCCGACCTGGGCGGCGGCGAGTTCCCCGGCGATGGAACGCTGCAGTTTCATCAGCCGATGCCAGCGAGCCTCCTTCGTCTTCGCTGTGATTTGCTCATCCATTTTGGCGGCCCTGGTGCCTTCTTCCTGGGAGTAGCGGAAAACGCCGAGGCGCTCGAACCGGGTGGTGCGGATGAATTCGGCGAGTTCGTCCACGTCGGCCTCGTTTTCACCCGGGAAGCCGACGATGAAGGTGGTGCGCACCGCGATACCCGGGATGCCGGCGCGGATGCGGGCTATGAGGTCGCGGATGTAGGCGCCGCTCGTCTCGCGCTGCATGCGCTCCAACATGCGGTCGCTGATGTGCTGCAACGGCATGTCGACGTAGCGGGCGACCTTCGGGCACTCGGCGATCGTGCGAATAAGCTCGTCGCTCCAATGGGCCGGATGGGTGTACAGCAAACGAATCCAGAAATCGCCCTCGATCGCGTTGAGCTCGCGCAGGAGGGTGGTGAGGGCGGTGCCGCGGCGGGAGTCGACGGGGGAGCGCGGTCCGGGCCGGTCCTCCCACGTGTCCATGCCGAAGAAGGTCGTGTCCTGGGAGATCAGGTTGAGCTCGCGGGTGCCCTCGCGCACCAGCTGGCGCGCTTCCGCGACCACGCTCTCCACGGTGCGACTGCGGTGCCGGCCACGAATCCGCGGGATGATGCAGAACGTGCAGGGGTGGTTGCAGCCCTCGGCGATTTTGATGTACGCGGAGTGACGTGGAGTGAGCCGAAACCGGGGCGTGTCGTAATCGGGGATGTAGGTCGACCGGCCTTGGACCAAATTGACTGGCGCCTCGTTGGCCGCGCGCTCCCGGCCGAGCAATTCCTCGATGATGGGCGCCACTTTGGTGACCTCGTCGAGCCCGATGAAAGCGTCGACCTCGTCGTGCAGCTCCACTGCGAGGTCCTTCGAGAACCGTTGGGCCATGCAGCCGGCAACGATCAGCTTCTGGTTGCCGCGGCGCTTGCGGAGGCCGCGCTGGCGATGCGCCTCGAGGATGTGGCCGATCGACTCTTCCTTCGACGAGTCGATGAACGAGCACGTGTTGACGATCACCACGTCGGCCTGGTCGGCGTCGGGCACGACGCTCATGCCGGCCTGGTGCAGGTGGCCGACCATGATCTCGGAATCGACGAGATTCTTAGCGCAGCCGAGCGAGACGAGGCTGACTTTGGCCATGGGAAAACAAAAGCGGCGG
>JBEGJD010000216.1:0-2688 GCA_041184765.1 Verrucomicrobiota bacterium
GTAAGCTTGGAGTAAATCGAAAGCACAGTTGCGGCGGCGGCGGAGAGGCCGAAGGGGACCGCGATCAGGATGTTGTTTTTCATGTTCTTGTCAGTTTTGCCGAAGGCATCAGCGCCTCGACCTGGATAGACTACCACGGAGTATCCAATAGTTGAAATTGATCTTTTCTATGTATTCCATCGCTTTTCCCTATGGAAATTACCCAGCTCCGCTACTTTCTCGCGGTGACCGAGGCTCAAAATTTCACCCGCGCCTCGGAGCGCTGCAATGTCACTCAACCTTCTTTAAGTCAGCAGATTATAAATCTTGAAAGCGAGCTGGGCCAAAAGCTTTTTCACCGCCTGGGACGCAAGGCGGTCCTGACGGAAGCCGGAATCGCATTTCTCCCGCGAGCAAAGAGTATTCTCCGTGAGATCGAGGACGCTTCGCGTGAGATCAACGATCACGCGGGCCTCGGCCGCCGCATAGCGATCGGTGCCGTGCAGACGGTTATGCCTTACTTGGTGAGCGATCTCGTCATTCGGTGCCGCACCTCCCACCCCCACCTCATGATCGGCGCGCACGAGGGCTTCCGCGCCGATCTCGTCCGCGCCGTGCTGGAAGGCACCCTAGACCTCGCGGTGGTTCCGTTGCCGGTGAAGGACCGCCAGCTGGCGGTTGAGCCGCTGCTCTCGGAGCCCCTCCTTTTAGCGGTCGGCCGCGATCACCCGTTCGCCAGCCAAGCAGAAATCGATGTGCGCGCGATCGCCGGGGAGACATTCGTGGGATTGGGAGACTCGAGCGCATTGGCCGCCCAGGTGAGAACCTTCTTCGGTGACCAGCAATTGGAGCCGCGTATCGGCATTCGCTGCACGCAGGTCGCGACCCTGAAACGTTTCGTCGCGGCGGGGCTCGGCATCTCGTTGCTACCCCAACTTGCCCGGCACGAGGAGGACCGCGAGTCGCTCGTTTACCTCCGGTTGAGTGGCGACGAACCACGCCGCGAGCTCGTTGTGATCCGCCACCTGCAACGCTACCAGACGCGCGGCGCGGAGGAGTTCCTCCAACTGCTGCGCGACCACGTGAGGACCCGTTTTCCTGGAACGGAAAGTTCCGCCTGACCGCGGTTGCGCTCGCGCGTCCCGCGTCCACCGTCGCCCCGATGTCCCACGCCCTCGCTCCTTTGCCCGCGCCAACGCCCGCCGCCCCGGCCGCGTCGCGTCCGGAGCTGCTGGCGCCGGCCGGCGACTGGGAGTGCGCGCGGGCGGCCGTTGAGAACGGAGCCGACGCGATTTATTTCGGACTCGACCGCTTCAACGCCCGGATGCGGGCGCACAACTTCACGCAATCCGACCTGCCGGCCTTGATGGAGTTTCTCCACCGCCGCGGCGTGCGCGGGTACGTGACTTTCAACACGCTCGTCTTCACCAACGAGCTGGAGCAGGCGGCCGATTACCTGCGATCTCTCATCGCGGCCGGCGTCGACGCCGCCATCGTGCAGGACATCGGGATCTGCCGCCTGATCCGCGAGCTCTCGCCCGATTTCCCGATTCATGGCTCGACCCAGATGACGATCACGAGCGCGGCGGGCGTGGAGTTCGCCCGCGAGCTCGGCGCGCAGCTCGTGGTCTTGGCGCGGGAAAACTCGATCGACGAGATCAGCCGCATCCGCGAAGCGCTTGGTGAAACCGCCCTGCCCCTCGAGGTCTTCGTGCACGGGGCTTTGTGCGTGGCCTACTCCGGGCAATGCCTCACCAGCGAGTCGCTGGGTGGTCGCTCCGCCAACCGGGGCGAATGCGCGCAGGCCTGCCGGCTGCCCTATGACCTCATCTCCGACGGCCGGCAGGTCGACCTAGGCGACCGCCGTTACCTGCTCAGCCCGCAGGACCTCGCGGGAATCGACGTGCTGCCGCAGCTCGTGAAAGCGGGCGTGGCGTCGCTCAAGATCGAAGGCCGCCTGAAGTCCCCCGAGTACGTCGCCAGCATCACCCGCGTCTACCGTGCCGCGCTTGACCGACTGACGCCAACGGCCGGAGCGACACCAAAGCCCGTGCCGGCCCCGGAACGCTACGAGCTGCAGATGGCCTTTTCCCGCGGCCTGCACACGGGCTGGTTCGGGGGAATCAATAACCAGAAGCTCGTGCACGCCCGCTTCGGCACCAAGCGCGGCGTCTTCGTCGGCGAGGTGGTTCGCCTATCCGGAGAGTCCGCGATCGTCCGGGCGACCGCGCCCGTGAAACCCGGAGACGGCCTCGTGTTCGACGCCGGCCGCCCCGAGGAACGCGAGGAAGGCGGACGCGTTTACCAGGTCGAGCCCGGCGGCGCCGGTGAGATCACGCTGCGCTTCGGCCGCGGCGACATCGACTGGCGGCGCGTCCACCCGGGACAGCTGGTCTGGAAGACAAACGATCCGGCGCTGGACCGGGAGCTCCGCGCCACATTCGACGGCGAAACGGTGCGATTCCAGCGTCCGATCACGCTCGAGGTTCACGGCCGCTCCGGACAACCACTCACCTTGATCGCCAACGACGGCGAAGGCCATGTCGTGCGCGTCGATTCAACCGTGCCGCTGACCGCGGCCGAACGCCAGCCGCTCACGCCCGAACGCCTGATCGATCAACTCGGACGGTTGGGTGGAACGCCCTTCCGGCTGGGGAATCTCGAAAGCCGTTTGGAAGGGGCGGTCATCGTGCCGGTGAGCGAGCTCAA
>JBEGJD010000217.1:0-27087 GCA_041184765.1 Verrucomicrobiota bacterium
GCCGCCCTCATCGACGGAGCCCTTGCGGCCCTTCATGCCGTCGTTCCAGCGCCAGGTGTTCGGCCCATTGTCGGAGAAGTACACGACGATCGTGTTCTCGCGCAGACCAAGCGTATCGAGCTTCGCCAAGACGCGCCCCACGTTGTAATCCTGGTTTTCCAGCATCGCGAGCGCGCAGCGGGTCTGGTCGAGGTTCTCCTGGTCGGCTTCGGTGGCCTTCTGGCCGATGGAACGGCCCTTGAAGCGATCCCAGTATTTTTCCGGCACCGACCACGGCGAGTGCGGCGTGGTGAAAGGCACGTAGCAGAAGAACGGCTTGCTTCGGTTGCGCTCGATGAAGTTGACGGCGCGGTCCGTGCAGAGGTCCACGATGTAACCCTTCTCTCGGATCATGCGGCCGTTGTGCTCCACCGGCGGATCGAAGTACTCGCCCCAGTGTCCAGCCGTGTAGCCGTAATATTCGTCAAAGCCGCGCGCCTGCGGGTGGTAGGGCCATTGGCTGCCGTTGTGCCATTTGCCGAAGGCTCCGGTGGCGTAACCGGCGGCCTTGAACGCGTCGGCCAGGGTCTTCTCGTCGGTGTTGAGGCGCTCGAGCCCGGTGGAAACTCCCCGGACGCCACCGCGGGAATGGTAGCGGCCGGTGAGGAATTCCGCGCGGGTCGGCGCGCAGACGGCGCACACGAAGAACCGGTCGAACCGCGCGCCGCCGAGACCGATGGAGTCGATGTTGGGCGTGCGCACGCTTGTGTTGCCGTTGATCGAGTAGTCGCCCCAGCCGGCGTCATCAGCGAGGAACACGACGACGTTGGGCGGGCGATTGGTTTCCGCCGCGGACAAGGAGGCTGCCGCGGTGAGGAGCAGCGCCAGGGCGGCGAAGGGGGCTGGGGGCAGGAGCGAACGCAGGTTGGGGGGAGGCAGGTCGTGAGCTGGACGCGGGGGAGCGTGAGTTTGGTGCGCGATATTCGTCAGCACCAAATGATGAAAGCCAACCGGGCCGTTTGGGCCGGATACGGCAGGGCGCGGACTAAACTTTGGCCGAACGCTCCAGCAAGGCGCGTGCGGTGGCGCGGCGGGTCAGACCTTAACCGCGAACAACTCGGGGTGCATCACGCCTTCGGCGACCTTGTTCACGGTGCCGGTCATCATGATCGAAAAACCGTCGCCGATCTCGATGCCAATGGTGCCGCCGGGCATGTGCACGGTGACGTTGCGGTCGACGAGGCCGAGGCGGTGCGCCACCGCCGCGGAGGCGCTCGAACTGCTGCCGGAGGCGAGCGTATAGCCGGCGCCACGCTCCCAGATCTCGATGCGGATATTCTTCCGGTCGAGCACTTGGAGGAATTGGACGTTGGTCTTGCGCGGGAAAAGCGGGTGCGTCTCGAGGTGCGGCCCGTAGCGGTGCGCGAGTTCCGCGGTGATCGCGGGCAGCGGGATCACGCAGTGCGGGTTGCCGATCGTGGCGGCGCAATAGGTAAACTCCCGGTCGAGCACAGTGACCTTCTCGTTGAGGACCTCGCGGGCCGGTCCGGTGACGTTCACCGGGATGCGCGTGCTCTCGAAGCTCACCGAACCCATCGCGACGGTGATGAGGCCGCCGCCGTCACGGATCTCGGAACGGACGTGGCCGCCCGGGGTTTCCACCGTGAAGCGGGCGTCCCGGACCAACTTCTGGTCCCAGAGGAAGCGCGAGAAGATCCGCAGGCCGTTGCCGGACTTTTCCGCCTCGGACCCGTCGGGGTTGAAGATGCGGAGACCGTGCTGGCTTTCGTGCGAGGGCAGGGGGCCCCAGAGAATGCCGTCGGAGCCGACGCCGAAGTTGCGGTGGCAGACGACGCGGATCTGGTCGGTCGTCGGGGCGGCCCCCCATGAGGGAAAATCGGCCGGGTTCAGGACGATGTAGTCGTTGCCGAGGGCGTGGTATTTGTGAAAGCGCATGGCGGCGGTGAGGGAGCGGGCAGAAAAGCACGCGAGCCTCAGCCGGCGAGCGGAATCTCGGCGGGCGCGGGGGTGTAGCCGAAAAGTCGGCGACGGCGGATCGTCGCGGCGACGGGCTCGGGTACCATGCGTTCCCACGAAGGGTCGCGGTCTCGGATGCGGCTGATCACCTCGCGGGAGACGACTCCCAGCGCCTCTCGGTCGTAGCCGGTGAGGCAGTCGATGTAGTGATTCTCCAGCAGGTGGTCGTAGAGATTGCGCAGGTGAGGGGCGATGTGGACGTTGCGCGCGGTGATGAGCACCTCGTTGGCGAACGCGTGGCCCGGGGGCGTGGCGGGGGCGGGGCCTCCGCCGGAGGCCTGGTAGCGAGCCATCACCTCCTGGCGCATCGGGTAGATGTAGAGCTTCACGGCGTTCCGGAACATCCGCCCGAACGACTCGAGAATGCCGCCTTCCAGGTGCTCGTAATACTTCTCGTTGAAGATCTCGAGGAGGTTGTTGATGCCCATCGTCACGCCGATCATCTCCTTCGTGTAGCGGCGGAAGTAGGACGTGAGCCGGTAGTACTCCGAGTAGTTCGAGATCAGCGTCGTGAAGCCCAGCTCGCCCAGCAGATCGACGCGCGACAGGAAGTCCTCGGCGTCAAGCGTGCCGGTGGTGAGGAGGTTGTTCACCGTGATCTCCATCAGCGCGATCACCTCGCGGCCCTGCACCCCCGGCTCCTGGACGAACTGCGCGGTGGCGCAGTTGAGCATGTCGACGTTCACCCGCGTCACCGGCCGGAAGCTGCCGCGCTCGACCAGCACCGCCTTGTGGTGCAGCGCCTCCGAGGGCTGCAGCATCTCGCCCCGCGGGCCGAACAGGACCGCGTTCGTCAGTCCGTGCTGGACGAGGTAGAGCGAGATCAGGCGGTTGTCGATGTGGGTGAACGCCGGACCGCGGAACGTGATCATGTCGACCTCGACGCGCGCCGCGCCGACGTTGTCGACGAGCGACTCGACGAGCCGCTTGGGGTCGTCGCGGTAGTAGAACGCCGCGTAGATGAGGTTCGTGCCGGCGATGCCCAGTGCGGCCTGCTGCTGGACGGCCTCCTTGTCCCACATGCGCACGTGCAGGACGATCTCGCTCGGAACGCCGCCGGGTTCGGTCTGGAAGCGGATGCCCATCCAGCCGTGGGCGTCGTTGGTGCCTTTGAACCCGCGGGTCGCGACGGTGTCGGCGAAAACAAAGAAAGTGGTCCGCGCGCCGCGTTGTGCCGCCAACCGCTCGATCAGCAGGTCATACTCGTGGTCGAGCATGTGTGACAGACGCTCGCGCGACACGTAACGCGGCGCCTTGCCATAGATGGCGTCGCTGAAGGTCATGTCGTAGGCGGAGATCGTCTTCGCCACGGTGCCCGCGGCGCCGCCGGCCTGGAAGAAGACCCGCGCGACCTCCTGGCCCGCCCCGATTTCGGCGAACGTGCCGTAACGCGCCTCGTCGAGGTTGATCGTGAGGGCCTTCCGGTTGCTTGTAAGGAGCTCCTTCTGTTCGCTCATGGCGGGACCATGCGCCTGAGCAGGAAGCGTGCAAGCTGCGGAGCGGAGGCGGGGTTTCCGGCGCCGCGCGGCGAATCCTAGGGCAGTTCCCGCGGAATCATCCTCGTAAGCACCTCGGGGGCGCCGTTCGTGATCAGGATATAGTCCTCGACCCGCACGCCACCGAGGTCGAGGTGGCGGTCGACGAGGCTCCAATTCACGTCGCCGGCGTACTTCGCGCGGCGGGCGGGGTCCTGCAGCAGCGGTGGGATGAAATACAGTCCGGGTTCGACCGTGACGACCATCCCCGGTGCGAGCGGGAGATCCAGGCGGAGGGAACGCAGACTCGGACGCGAATCCTTGGGGCGGCCCGGGGCTTGTCCGCTGGCGTCACGCACCCCGAGGCCGAGCATGTGTCCGAGGCCGTGCGGGAAAAAGAGCGTGTGGGCGTCGCGCTCGACGAGATCCGCCGGATTCCCGCGCATCACCTTCATCGCCACGAGCCCTTCCATCAGATCCACCGCCGCGGCGAGATGGATCGCCTTCCATTCCGCGCCGGGCACGGAGCGGGCGATCGCGCGTTCGAGCGTGCGGACCACCGTTTGATGCAGGTCCCGTTGAAATTCCGTGGGGCGGCCCGCGACGTGGGTGCGGGTGACGTCGGCCACATAGCGGTCCACCTCCGCCCCCGCGTCGACGAGGACGAAGTCGCCGGTGCGGATCTCGCGGCCGGAGGGCGCAAAATGCAGCACGGCCGAGTTGGCCCCGGTCCCCACGATTGTGCCGTAACCGGTGCGGTTCGCCCCGTGCCGCGCGAACTCAGCCTCCAACTCGATCTGGAGGCTTCGTTCCGTGACGCCGGGACGGATGAGTCCGGGAACCAATGCATGGCCGGCGGCGGTGGCATGGACCGCGCGACGGAGGAGCGCGAGTTCGTGGACGTCCTTTGCGCGGCGCAACTCGGTGAAAGCCTCGCGCACCGGCGCGGTTCCGGCGGACGGCGCCGCGGCGCCGAGCGCGACCACCGGGCGACCCCGGCGCGCGTCGAGCCACGGTTGCAATTCCCCGAGCGGTGTTCCGTCCGTGGGCAGGCGTCCTTCCCAGACGCGTTCCGCCTCGGTGACCGGCGGCACGAAAGTCCTCCAGCCGGCGGCGCCGTCGCGCGGATCGAAGGCGACGACCCCGCCCGCGCATTCCTCCCCGGCGGCGTAAACGTACTCCGAGTGCGCGCGGTACGGATACGTCTGGTCGCTGCCTTCTGGCAGCGGAACGGGATCTCCGGCGTGGATCAGCAACAGGGCGTCACCGAGGGAAAGTCCGGCCCCGAGACGGGCGCGGCGCGCGGCGAGAAGTTCGGAATTCATGGCGGTGCGCCGAAGCTGGAAACTTCCATGGCGCCCGCAAGCGCCGCGTGCGGCGGCAAACATTCTTGCGCCGTTCCTGACGCGGCACTCGTCTGACCGCACCCCATGCCCCTCCCGAGTTTTGTCCGTGCATTGCTGTGGTCGGCGTTCTTCACGGCGCCTTTGTTCGCCGCTCCGGGCGGCCCTCGACCGAACGTTCTGTTCATCATGGCCGACGATTACCGGCCCGAGCTCGCCGCGTACGGCTCGCCTGCTATCACGCCGAACCTGGATCGGCTCTCGCGGCGCGCGATGCGGTTCGACCGAGCCTACTGCCAGCAGGCGGTCTGCAACCCCTCGCGGTCCTCGATGCTCACCGGGCTGCGGCCCGACACGCTCGGTCTTTGGAACAACGGCACGCATTTCCGCGAGCTGCGTCCCGACGTCGTGACGTTGCCCCAGCACTTCAAGGCGAACGGATACACCACGCGCTGCGTCGGGAAAATCTTCCACAACTGGCACACCAGGGAGAAGGGCGATGCCCGCTCGTGGAGCGCACCGGAGTTCCTGCATTACGCGTCCCACGGGCACGATGCGCCGCAGGTCACCGGGCCGTTGCCGCCCAACCTCGTGTCCGGCGGCGGGCGCCTCTACACCGACGTGCCGCTGACCGAGTGCCGTGACGTCCCCGACGAGGCCTACTACGACGGACGCGTGGCGGCCGAGGCGGTGCGGGTTTTGGGTGAGGTTAAGGATAAACCGTTCTTTCTCGCGGTCGGTTTCTGGAAACCGCACGCGCCCTTCAACGCGCCCAAGCGCTACTGGGATCTCTACGACCGCTCGCGATTGCCGGCCCTTGATCCGCGGCGCCCGGTGGGTGCGCCCGAGATCGCATTCCACGACAGCCGGGAGGTGCTCGGGCTGCCCGGGACGGGGCGGATCGCGCCGACCCCCGAGTTGGTGGCCGAGATGCGCCACGGCTATTTTGCCAATATCTCCTACCTCGACGCGCAGCTGGGCAAGGTGCTCGACGCGCTCGACCGCAGCGGACGGGCGGCGAACACGATCGTCGTTTTCGTCGGCGACCACGGCTACCATCTCGGTGAGCACGGGCTCTGGGGGAAGACGTCCAACTTCGAGTTGGATGCCCGCGTGCCGCTGCTGATCGCCGCGCCCGGCGCGGGACCAGGCGGACGGGTCACCGCGTCGCTGGCGGAGTTGGTGGACCTTTACCCGACGCTCGCGGATCTCTGCCGATTGCCGGAAGTCGCGGGCTTGGAAGGAGCGAGCCTCGCCGCGGTTTTGCGCGACCCGGCAGCCAAGGTGAAAGTCGCGGCCTACACCCAGCATCCACGTCCCTCGTACTACGACCGTGAACCCGAGAAAGTGCCGCGCGCGATGGGATATTCGGTGCGCACCGCGGCGGTCCGCTACACCGAGTGGCGAGACTGGCGGACCGGCGAGACCACCGCACGCGAGCTCTATGACAACGCCGACGAGCCCGCCGAGACCCGCAGCGTGCTGGGCGAAGCGCGTGTCTCCGCGGCACAGGCGGAGGCGGAGCGTCTGCTCGCGGTTCGTTTTCCGCGCGTCGCCCATCAGGCGAAGAAGGCTTCACCATGAAGAAAGTTCTTCTGCTCCTTTGGCTGGCGGCGTTTTTGACCCCGAGCTCCGACGCCGCTCCGGGCCGGCGTCCGAATGTTATCTTCATCCTCGCCGACGACCTCGGCTGGGGGGACTTGAGTTGCTACGGCAACACGGTGCTGCGCACCCCGAACCTCGATCGGCTGGCCGCGGAGGGCTCGCTCTTCACCTCATTCTACACGGCCGGTCCGGTTTGCTCGCCCAGCCGGGCCGGATTTTTTACCGGTCGGTACCCGGCCCGTCATCGCATCCACGGGCATTATGCGACGCGCGAGATGAACGAAGCTCGCGGCATGTCGAGCTGGCTCGACCCGCGCGCGCCCAACGTGGCGGAAGCCTTCCGGACGGCCGGCTACGCGACCGCGCACATCGGCAAGTGGCACCTGGGCAACGACGCGGGCGGGCCGGCGATCGCAGACTATGATTTTGACTTTGTGGGTTCGGGGGAGGGCGGCGGAGCGGGCGTGCGCAAGGAGGACCCTTATTACCGGGCGCGTTCCACGTCGCTCTTCGTGGACGAGGCGTTGCGGTTCATCGGGGCCCGCGGCGACCGCCCCTTTTACCTCCAACTTTGGACGTTGGTCCCGCACGCGACACTCAACCCGACGCCGGAGCAACTGGCGCCCTTCGCGAGGCTCAGCAACGCGGACATACCGCATCGCAGCGCCCGCACGATCTACTACGCGAGTGTCGCCGATCTCGATCGCCAGGTCGGCCGGCTGATGGACCGCTTGGCGGAACTCGGCCTCTCGGAGGACACCATCATCGTCTTCAGCAGCGACAACGGACCCGAGGAGATCTTCATCCTCAATGCCGGACACTCCGGAGTGGGTGCTCCCGGACCGTTTCGCGGTCGGAAGCGGAGCCTTTACGAGGGAGGGGTGCGCGTGCCGTTCCTCGTGCGCTGGCCGGGAAAAGTGCCGGCCGGACGCGTTGATGACGCCACGATCATCGGAGGCATTGATTTCATGCCGAGCCTCTGTGCGATGGCGGGCGTGCGGATGCCGGAGGCGTATGCTCCGGACGGCGAGGATCTCAGCCGCGCGCTGCTCGGCGGCGCTTTCGCGCGGGCCCGCCCGCTGATGTGGGAGTGGCGATTCGGCATCACGGGTCATGTGATCAACAGGAGTCCGCAGCTCGCGATCCGCGACGGTGAATGGAAGCTGCTGCTGAATCCCGACCGCAGCCGGGTTGAGCTCTACGCGATCACGCGCGACCCTTCGGAAACCGACAACCTCGCCGCGCAACATCCCGACGTCGTCGAGCGTCTCTCGCGTCGTGTGCTTGATTGGCAACGTGAACTGCCCGCGGGTCCGGTCGACCCGACCGCGGGTCGCAATGACTACCCGTGGCCCGGCCGGCCGCCGCCTTCCGCTCCGGCGCGCGGCGGACGCAAAGCGAAGTCGGATTGAAGTTTCCTCCATGAAAACCTGCCGTTCCCGCTTCCTCGCGCCCCTGTTCGGGCTACTGCTCGCCGCGGCTTTGCCCGCCGCCGAAACCGCGCGGCCCAATTACCTGTTCATCATCTTCGACGACTGGGGCTGGCGCGATGCGGGCGCGTACGGCTCGACGTGGGTGAAGACGCCGAACTTCGACCGCGTGGCCCGGGAGGGCGTGCTTTTCCGGAACGCGTTCACTTCGAATCCCAAGTGCAGCCCGTGCCGCGCGAGCATCCTGACGGGTCGCAACACGTGGCAGCTCCGCGAGGCGGTGTCGCACAACGGACTGTTTCCCGCCGGCTTCGAGGTTTATCCCGATCTGCTGGAGCAGGGCGGTTATTTCGTCGGCCTCACCGGCAAAGGCTGGGGCCCGGGTGACTTCAAGACGCAGGCGAAACGCACACGTAATCCGGCGGGACCGTCGTTCGACGCCCGCACGGCCACGCCGCCGACCACCGGCATCAATCGCAACGACTACGCGGCGAACTTCGACGACTTCCTCGCGCAGCGGCCGAAGGGGAAGCCGTTCTCCTTCTGGATGGGCTTCCACGAGCCGCACCGGGCCTATGAACGCGATTCGGGCGTACGCTTCGGCAAGAACCTAGCCGACGTGAAGGTGCCGGCGTACCTGCCCGACATGAGTGTCACGCGCGGCGACCTCGCGGATTACGCCGTGGAGGTGGAGTGGGCCGATGGCCACATCGGCCGCGCGTTGCGTTCGCTCGAGGCGGCGGGGGAGTTGGAGAACACGCTGATCATCGTGACCTCCGACCACGGCATGCCGTTCCCGTACGTGAAGGGACAAATCCACGAGGACGGGTTCCATCTTCCGTTGGCGATGCGCTGGGGCCGCGGAATCAAGCCCGGTCGCGTGGTGGACGATTTTATCAACGTGCGTGACCTCGCCCCGACCTATCTCGAACTTGCTGGTCTGCCGGTGCACCCGCAGATCACGGGGCGCAGCCTGGCGGCGCTCCTGCGCTCGGCGGCCTCGGGGATGGTGGAGAACCGGGCCGAGATGCTCGTGGGCAAAGAGCGGCACGACCTCGGGCGCCCGAACGACTGGGGCTATCCGGTGCGCGCGTTGCGCACGCCGGATTTTCTCTACGTGCATAATTTCCATCCCGAGCGCTGGCCGGCGGGGAACCCGGAGACGGATTTCGGAAACTGCGACCCCAGTCCCAGCAAGGAATTGCTCAAGACCATCGGCGGGCACTACTACGATCTGTCATTCGGGAAGCGACAACCCGATGAACTTTACGACCTGCGCAACGATCCGCAGGGCGTGAACAATCTGGCGCAGGATCTCGCGCACTCGGGTGTGCTCGTAAAGCTGCGGGATCGCATGATGGCCTTGCTCAAGGAGGAACAGGATCCGCGCGCCCTTGGGAACGCCGCGATCTTCGATACCTATCAATACACCGCCAGCCGGGCGAAGGCCTACGACACGTGGCTGAAGGCGCAGGACGCCAAGCTCAAGGGCGAGGCACCTCCCGCCGACACTGGCAAGAAGGCCGGGCGCAAGAAAGCCGCCGGCAAAGGCGAGCCCTGAGGCGATGCGGTTGGTGGAGACTCGCGGCTCCATCCGTAACCGAGGCGACGTCGGGCTCCTGAGGCGCTTCCGAACCGCTCCGCTGGGAGGGGGACCACGGCTAGACGCCGATGAACGCGGATCAGCCGGTCTTGGTGTAGCCGCGGCCGTTCGCCGCGGACTATGTTGAAACCGTGATGGCCAAAGGCTGTTCAGAAGGCAGCGGATTTGAACCGCGGAATCCCCCGATGGTGCAGATGCATGCGAAGCTGACGTGGCCCAGGGGGAGCGTGCGGAAAAAAACGCGCGTTTCGGGCATGGCAGTGCGGATGGCGCGGATTTGTGCAGATGGGCGCGAAGTCCGAGCAAATTAGGGCGATCGGATGCTCGGTGCGCAAAAGTTGCGCACGGAGGGCACGCTTTCGCGCAACGATTGCCCAGAATGGGAAACTTCGTGAGCGCGGATCGAAAATAGCGCAACTGACAGACTGTCAGGTGCGTCAAGTTACCCGAACCCTAAAGTCCCCATGCAAAAATCGATCGTTTCCAAGTTCGCCGCCTGGCTGGGCGTTGCCTCGTTCGCGTTGATTCTCGTTCAAACCCTTCCCGCACAGGAGGACCGTCGCCGCGGTGGCGGGGACCGCGGCGGGGATCGTGGCGGTGGTGGTGATCGCGGCGGTTTCAATCCGCAGGAAATGCAGGCCCGTATGTTGAATTCGCTGCGCGAGCGATTGGAGATCACCGACGATGAGGAGTGGAAGGTCATCTCGGAGCGCGTCGCCAAGGTTTCCGAATTGCGCCGTAGTTCCGGCGGAATGGGCGGTGGTCCCGGAGGCATGATGGGCTTTCGCGGAGGTCCCCCGGGCGGCGGTGGCGGCGACCGGGGTGGCGACCGCGGTGGCGATCGTGGTCCTGGTCCGGGACGCGGTTCCTCCAGCAATCCTGAGATGACGGCCCTGCAATTCGCGATCCGCGACAAGCTGCCCGAGGCGGAGATCAAGAGCCGCCTCGAGCGCGTCCGCGAGTCGCGGCGCGACAACGAGGCGAAGCTCGCCAAGGCGCAGGATGAACTCCGCGCTGTCCTTTCCGTGCGCCAGGAGGCGATCGCGGTGATGTTCGGCCTCTTGCCTTGAAGCCGTGCTGACCGACGCGCCCGCCTCCACCGCCAACGGCGTCCTGCCGGAGCTGCTCGACCGCATGATCGCGGCGAGACAGCTCACCGCCGGCGACGCCCGTTCCTTTCTGCGCCAGCATCCCACCGGCGAAGCGCTGGCCGAAGACGCGGTGCTGCGCTGGCTCGCGCGGGAATACGGGGTACCGTTTGCACGGCTCGACGAGCTTGAACCCGACAAGCAGGTGCTGTCGCTTTTCCCGGCGCGCCTGCTGCTGCGCGACGAATTGCTGCCGCTGCGGCGCGTCGACAACCAGATCGAGATCGCGACGAGCCGCCTGTTCGTCACCGCGGGGTTGGACGGATTAAGGGCGCTCACCGGCTTGCGGTTGCGTCCGGTGCTGGCGCCGTCCGAGGCGGTCCAGCGCGAGCTCAAAAAGCGCCTCGGCGTCGGCGCCGACACCATCGGTACGCTGCACGAGGAGGGCGAGTTGCAGGTGGTCGACGAGGGCGAGGGCGCCTCAGGCACCAATCTCGACGAGGCCGCCGAGGACGCCTCGATCATACGTTTCGTCAATCAGGTCCTGAAGGACTCCATCGAGCTGCGGGCCTCCGATATCCATTTGGAGCCGTTCGAAGACGAGCTGCGGATCCGCTACCGCATCGACGGCGTGCTGCAGGAGGTCCCGGTGCCGGCGCAGATCAAGAAGTTCCAGCCGGCGATCGTGGCGCGCGTGAAGATCCTCAGCCATCTCAACATCGCCGAGAAGCGCCTGCCGCAGGACGGACGCATCAAGGTGCGCATCGAGTCGGCGGAGGTGGACATCCGTGTTTCCATCATCCCGATGCTTCACGGCGAGGCGGTCGTGATGCGCTTGTTGCGCCAGAACTCCGCGCTGCGCGGCGTGCGTGACCTCGGTATGCACGAGCGGGATTACACCTGTCTCCAACGGGTCCTCCAACTGCCGCACGGCATCGTGCTGGTCACGGGTCCCACGGGCTCGGGCAAGACCTCAACGCTCTACACCGCGTTGCAGGGCATCAACGACTCGGAGCGGAAGATCGTCACGATCGAGGATCCGATCGAGTACCAGCTGAAAGGAGTGAACCAAATTCAGGTTTCGGAGAAATCCGGCCTCACCTTCGCGCGCGGCCTCCGTTCCATCCTGCGCCACGACCCGGATGTCATCCTCATCGGTGAAATCCGCGACCAGGAGACCGCTCAGATTGCGGTGCAGGCTTCGCTCACGGGTCACCTGGTCTTCTCGACGCTGCACACCAATGACGCCCCGGGTGCGCTCACCCGCCTGGTGGACATGGGGGTGGAACCTTACCTTGTCGCCTCATCCCTCGAGGCGGTGCTCGCGCAGCGCCTCGTGCGTTTGCTTTGCCCGAAGTGCAAGGCGGTCGATGACTCGCCGACGGCCCGCACGTACAAGGTGCGCCTCGGGATTCCGGCCGAATCCGTGATCTACAAGTCCGTCGGCTGCCGCGATTGCCGCGGTACCGGTTTCCACGGCCGCCAGGCCATCTTCGAATGGATGGATACGAACACGGAGATCCGGCAGCTGATCCTCCGGAATGGTTCGACTGACCTGATCCGCGACGCCGCGCGCCGCGCCGGCATGACGACCCTGGCCGAGGATGGCCGGCGTCTCGTGCAGGAGGGCAGGACGACGATCGAGGAGGTGCTTAGCGTGACGACGGTGCACGAGGAGGATCCCAACGCCGCGGCGACCCAGGCGCCCAAGGCCTGAGGCGTTCCCGCGACTTTTCCCGCCTCATGCCCCAGTTCGCCTACAAGGCCATCCAGCTCGACGGTGTACCGACCGAGGGCCTCATCGAGGCTGCCAACCGCCTGGAGGCGATGCGCCAGGTTGAGTTGCGCGGACTGAAGCCGATCCGTTTGTCCGAGTCCGCCTCGGCGGCGGGCAAGGCCCAGGCTGCAGCGTCCGCCGCGAAGGACGGCGGGCTCCGGCTCAATCTGAAGTTCGGCCAGGCGAACAAGATCACTCCGCGCATCCTGGAGAATTTCACCCGCCTGCTCTCCAGCCTGCTCGCGGCCGGTGTTCCGTTCAGCCGGGCGCTGGTCATCATCCATCGCGAAGCGGCCGAGCCGGTGGCCAAGGCGAAGTGGAAGGAAATTCACGATCTGGTGATCGACGGCATGTCGCTGTCGGACGCGATGGCGCGCTCGCCCGAGACTTTCCCGCGGGTCTACGTCGCGATGGTCGAGGCGGGGGAGACGGGCGGATTTCTCGACGTCGTGCTGGCGCAGATCGCCGATTTCCAGTCCCGGGAGAAGGAGCTCAAGGGCAAGGTGATGACCGCGCTCATGTACCCGGCGATCCTCCTGATCCTCGCGCTGGGCGTGCTGATCTTTCTCCTCGTTTTCTTCATCCCGCGTTTCCAGCTGGTCTTCCAGGGGTTCAACGCCGAGCTGCCGCTCATCACGCGGATGATCGTCGCCGTGAGCGACGCGGTGCGGAACTACGGCCTCTTCATCGGGGCCGCGGGCGTCGTGGCGTTCATCTCGCTGCGCAGCTGGTTCCGCTCGGAGGCCGGCCGGCGCGCTTGGGAAGGCTACATTCTGCGGGTGCCGACAATCGGGCCGCTCCTCGCGCAGTTCGCGATGGCCCGCTTCTGCCGGATGCTGGGCACGCTGCTCGGCGCCGGAGTGCCGCTCGTCAACGCCCTCAACGTCGCGCGCCGCTCGATCGGCAACCAGATCCTGGTCGACGCCGTTTCCGATTCGATCGACCGCGTCAAGGAAGGCAAGGCCCTCGGCAAGAGCCTCGCCCAGAACCGCGACCTGTTTCCCGGCGCCGTCGTCGAGATGATCTCCGTGGCGGAGGAGAGCGGCAAGCTGGACGCCGAGTTGCTCCGCATCGCCAACGTCACCGAGGGCGACTTGGACCGGCAGTTGAAGGCCGTCGTCGCGCTGGCCGAGCCGATCATGCTCTTCGTGATAGCGGCGCTGATCGGCACCATCTTCATCGGCATGGTGATCCCCATCTTCTCGCTGCAGGACCACATCAAATGACCAACCCTTCCATGAAAGCCACCCACGCCCCCGCGCGCGCCACGCGCCTCCGCCGCTCCCGCCGCGGCTTCACGCTCGTCGAGCTCCTGCTCGTGCTCGTGATCCTCGGCATCCTTGCCTCACTCGTGCTGCCCAAGTTCACGGGCCGCACCGAACAGGCGCGTGTTACCGCCGCGCAGACGCAGATTTCCACCTTTGGCACGGCGCTGGACGCCTTCGAGGTCGACACCGGCAGCTACCCGCGCGGACAGGACGGCCTGAACCAGCTGGTCGCGGCACCGGCCGACGTTCCCAACTGGCGCGGGCCCTACCTCAAGAGCGACATCCCGGCCGATCCGTGGGGCCGGCCGTACATCTACGAGTTTCCCGGCCGCCTCAACCCGGCGGGTTACGACCTGCGCTCGATGGGTCCGGACGGCCAGCCGAACACGGCGGACGACATCGTGAACGGCCGCGTCGCCGCCAACTGATTCAGATTCGCGCCTCCCGCCGATGATCCGGCTTTCCCGCGTTCCGCGTTGCCTGCGCCTCCGGCCGTCCGCCGGCGGCCGTCGCGCGTTCACGCTGGTGGAGCTCATCGTCGTGATGGTGCTGCTGCTGACGGTCGCCTCGATGGTCATGCCGCGCATGGCCGCGTTCTTCCGCGGCCGCGCGCTGAGCCAGGAGGCCCAGCGCGTTCTTTCCCTTATCAACTACGGCCGCTCCCGCGCCGTGGCCGAGGGGGTGCCGGTGATCCTTTGGGTGGATCCGGCGCGTTCGATGTACGGCCTCGAGGTGCAGGAAAGCCATTCCGGTGGCGACGGTGGCCGGCGCATCGTGCACTCGGCGGAGCCCAGCCTGCGGCTGGAAATTCCGGTGGTCGTGGACGCGCCGGTGTCCGAGCAGGAGGACGAGCGCCTCGGTCTGCCGGAGAACCTCGCGGCCATCCGGTGCAACCCGGACGGTTTCTTCGACGAGGGTGGCGCGCAGCGCATCGTGATCCGGCAAGGCGATGAGGCCGCGCTTGAGATCGTCCCGACCTTCAACCGCCTCGGCTTCGAGATCCGGCCGCTGATCCGCAATGGCTGAGCACGTTTCATCCTCCCGGAAGCAAGCGGCCTTCACGTTGGTGGAGGTGCTGGCGGCCCTGTTGATGATGGCGATCATCATCCCGGTGGCGATCGAGGGCATGAGCGTCGCGAGTCGCGTCGCCGTGCTCGGCCAGCGCAAGGCCGCTGCGATGCGGGTGGGGGAGCGGGTGCTGAACGAGCTGCTGGTGGAGACGCAGATCCAACAGGCGTCTTCCAGTGGTACAGCCTACGAGGGCGATGCCGCGTACCCGTGGGTCATGCGGGTTGAAAACTGGCCCGAGGATTCGATGCAGCAGATGACCGTCACGGTCTCCTTCTCCGTCCAGGGGGGCGCCCACGAGGTTTCCGTGGCGACGCTGATGCCCAACACCTCCACCGCCGACGCGACGCTCGGCACTCAGCAATGATCCCGCGTCGTTCACATTTCCCGGAGGCGCGCCGGCGCGGCTTCACGCTTCTGGAGCTCATCATCGCCACGGCGGTGGGCGCCGTGGTCCTAGTGGTGATCCAGACCACATTCTTCAGCGCGCTGCGCCTGCATAACACCACCCACGCCCGCGTCGCGGAGGACCAGGGCATCCAACGCGCGGTGGGCATCATCCGCCGCGATCTTGCCGGCCTCGTTCTGCCCGGTGGCACCAACGGCATGGCCAAGGATCTCAGCTCCACGGCAGTGACGATGGTCCTGGCGGATAACCTCGGCGAACGGCTCACGCCCGATATCTACACCTCCTCGGGCCGGATCGACGGCTGGACCCCGTTCGGCGACCTGCAGGCCGTGGCCTATTTCCTCGCGCCGGCGGAGCAGGGCGGCCGTGGCCGAAACCTCGTGCGTGCAGTGACGCGCAATCTGCTGCCCGTGCAGGAGGCGGCGCCGGAGGGACAAGTGATCCTTGGCGAGGTCGATACCGCCATTCTGTCCTTCTACGACGGCAACGGCTGGATCGAAACGTGGGATTCCGCCGAGAGCCAGACCCTGCCGACGGCCTTCCGTTTCACGATCTCCCGCGTGCCGCCCGGTGGGGCACAGGGTACTTTGGCCCCGATTGAGATCGTGGTCCCGGTGATGGTGCGGACGACCACCAGTCAGACTCAGGAAGCGGAGGAGATGCAGTTGTGATGAAGCCTCTCTCCCAGTCCATCCGACGCTCCGGGCGCGGTTCGGTGCTGATCATTGTGATCTGGGTGTGTCTCGGGCTGGTGGCGCTCGCGATCTACTTCGCGGACCAGATGACTTCGGAGATGCGCGCCGCCGACGGGCAGGTCGCGGAGGTGGTCGCGCGGCAGGCGGCGGCCGGCGGCACGCGTTACGCGTCGTTCGTGCTGAGCCAATTCGGCACCAACGGAACCGTTCCGTACCGGGACGAATACCGTTCCGAGGGGGTTACCCTGGGCGACGCGACGTTCTGGCTGCTCGGGCGCGACCCGGACCAGCGCCCCACCGAGGAGCCCGTGTTCGGCCTCGTCGACGAGGCCTCCAAGCTGAATCTCAACACGGCCACGCGCACGATGCTCGAGGCGCTGCCCACCGTCACTCCGGAGCTGGTCGACGCCATCCTCAGCTGGCGCTCGCGGAGCGAGCAGGGCTTGGGCGACAGCACCTACGGTCGGCTGGAGCCGGCGCGTCTCAACAAGGGAGCGGATTTCGAGACGGTCGACGAACTGAGGCTCGTATACGGCGCCACGCTCGACCTGATCCTTGGCGAAGACCCGAACCGGAACGGCGCCCTCGATGACAACGAGAACGACGGCGACCGATCGGCCCCGCGCGACAATTCCGACGGACTCATCCAGCCCGGGCTGCTCGAGTACGTGACGGTCTACAGCCGGGAGCCGAACACCCGTTCCAACGGCTCGGCGCGCGTCAATGTCGCCACCCAGCAGAACCGCCAGCAGCGCCTGCTGCCCTTGCTGCAGCAGCGCTTCGGCCCGCAGCGCGCGGTGCAGATCATGGGCGCGCTGGGCGGCGGCGAGCTGCGCAGCCCCGCCGAGTTCATGGTGGAGGGCCGCCTGAGTTCCGAGGAGTGGGGCCAGATCCGCGACGAGATCACCACCAGCACCGGCAATACCGTGCGCGGGCGCGTCAACGTGAACACCGCCAGCGAGACGGTGCTCGCGTGCATCCCGGGCATCGGCCCGGACAACGCCTCGGCGCTGATCGCCTACCGGCTCGCCAATCCCGACGTAGTGCGCGGTTCGTTCGCGTGGCTCACGCAGGTGCTGAGCCGCGGCGCGATCACACGCGCCGGCCCGTACATCACCGACCGCTCCTACCAGTTCACCGCCGACGTCGTCGCGGTGGGCCCTAACGGGCGCGGCTATTGCCGCACCCGCACCGTCTTCGACATGACGAGATCCACCCCGCGCATCGTTTATCACCAGGACCTTTCCAGCTATGGCTGGGCGCTCGGCGCGCAGGTCCGGCAACTCATGAGGGCCGGAAGGAGCGACCGCCTATGAAACTGTCCCTGTCACGCCGTGCCCCTCAGTCTGTGCTCGCGGTCACCGTCGTCGGCGGGCGTCTGGTCGCCGTCCATGCCGCCCGTTCCAAGAACGCCGTGGCGGTCTTGCGTCAGGTCGCGGTCCCGCTGTCGGTTGACCTGCTCCATCCCGAGCCGCAGTTGGTGGGTCGGGAGATCCGCAATCATCTCGATTCGGCGCAGATCAAGGAGCGCGTCTGCGTGGTGGTGCTCCCGCCGGAATGGGTGATGACCCAGCACACGGAATTGCCGGAGTTGTCGCCGGAGGACACCGATAGCCTCCTGCAGATCGAGGCGGAGAAGGGGTTCCCGAACAGCCCCGACGAGCTCCACATCACCCGCTCGGCCCAAAAGACCGGGGGAGGGCGATTCGCAACCCAACTCGCGGTCCGCCGCGACCAGGTCGCCCGCCTGATCGAGGTCCTGCGCGCCGCCGGACTGAAGCCGGTGAGTTGCACGCTCGGTCTGCCGATGCTGCCGGACGCGGTGCCCGCAGCCGGGCCGGGCCGGATGAGCCTTTGGGTGGAAGGGACCGGCGCGACCCTGATGGTGGCGGCCGGTGGTGGAATCGTTTCCTTCCGTGCCGTCGAAGCGTTCATCGAGTCCGAGGCTGGCGAGCGGGTGGTGAACACCGCCGCGCTCATGCGCGAGCTGCGCATCACTTTGGAACAACTGCCCGCGGCGCTGCGCGCCGAGGTGAAGGGACTCACCGTCCGTGGCGACGCGGAGGCGGTGGGCGCGCTCTCCGGGGGTCTTGGTTCCTGGGCGTCCGACGCGGGCCTCTCGATCGACACGGTCGCCTCGTCGCGCAAGGTCGCGACGGAGGAGATGGTCGAGCAGGCCGGCCTGCGTTTCCTGCGCGAAGGGGCTCCGGCGCTGGAGTTCCTGCCACCCAAACCCAGCCGATTCGCGCAGTTGGTGGCGCGCTATAACTCCCGACGGCTCGCGACGGCCGGTTTCGCCGCCGCGGCCGTGCTGGTTATCGTGGGCGGCGCCTTCGAATGGCAGCAGTACCAGCTCTGGAGCCTTCGCTCGGACTGGGAGGGGATGGAGGCGCAAGTGAAGGATCTCGACGGTGTGCAGGCGCGCATCCGCGAGTTCCGCCCGTGGTACGACACTTCGTTCCGTAACCTCTCCATCCTGCGCAAGGTCGTGGAATGCTTCCCCGATAACGGCAGCGTCACCGCCAAGGGATTTGAGGTGCATAGCCCGTCGACGGTCACCGTCACCGGCACCGCCCGCGACAACGCCTCGCTGCTCCGCACCCTCGATCTCCTGCGCCAGTCCAAGGAGGTCCAGGGTCTCAAGATCGAGCAGATCCGCGGCAAAACCCCCGCCCAGTTCACCTTCACGTTCCGCTGGGTCGGAACCCCCGGCTCATGATTAACGCCTCTTCCAAACGTCAGCGTCTCCTGATGATCCTCGCCGGGGCGGCCGTGTTGCTCCTGGTGCTGGACAGCGCGGTGTTCACCCCGTTGACCGCCGCGTGGCGCTCCCGCTCCGCCGAGATCGCGCGGCTCAAAAAGATGGTGGCCGACGGTCGCTCCTCTATCGCCCGGGCGGACCGCACCCGCGCCATGTGGGCGGAAATGCAGCAGCAGGCGATCGCCAATGAACCGGCCAAGGCCGAGCAGGACCTGGTCACGGCTTTCGACCGCTGGGGCCGCGCCGGGGGCGTCGAACTGGGATCGATCAAACCGCAGTGGAAGCGGGGCTCGAGCAACCGTTACTCGCTGCTTGAGTGCCGCGTGGATGCCAGCGGCTCCCTCAACGCGATCACCCGGTTCCTCTACGAGGTCGAGAAATCCCCGTTGGCGTTGCGCGTCGATTCGATCGAGCTCACCTCGCGCGACGACTCCGGCAACCGCCTCACACTCGGGCTGCTGGTCAGCGGACTCCGCTTCACGCCGTTGGAGGGTCGCCGATGAAACGCCACACGCTCATTTTCCTTTGCCTCGCGACGCTGGCCTTCGCCCAGGGCACGGATCGCCGCCGCGGCGGCTCAAGCACCTCCACCTCGAAGGCTCCGGCCGCCGCGCCCGCCTCGCCCCTTACGCCCGCGCAGGGTTACGAGGCGTTTAACCTGATTCTCGAGCGGAACATCTTTAATCCCTCCCGCGTTGGTCGCACGCGCGTCGCGAACGAGGAGAAGCCGCCGCGCGCCGACGAGATCACCCTGGTGGGAATCGTCCGCTACGACCGACAGGCGTTTGCCGTCTTCAACAGCCCCGAGTCGAGCTTCCGCAAGGAAGTCGGGGAGGGCGGGGAGATCGCCGACTTCAAGGTGCGGCGCGTCGACGGGGAGGGAGTCGAACTCCTGAAAGGTGAACAACCCCTGAAGCTTGTCGTGTCGCAACAACTGCGGCGCGTCGAAGGGGGCGATTGGACGGTCAGCGCCCCGAAGACCCCCGCGCCCGATCCCCGCGCCTCCGGCCGTTCAGCCGAGCCGGCGCCGGTCGAGATCCCCGCCAACGCCTCCGAGGTCCTCAAGCGCCTGATGAAGCAACGCGAACAACAATTGAAGAAATGAAAACCCGCACGGTACTGCCCCTGACCCTCGCCGGCCTCGCGCTCGCCGCGGCCCCGGCCCACGCCCAAACCGCCCCGGCCGCCGCCGCGGCGCAGCCGCCCGCCGCTGAAAACGCCGAGCGCCCCGCCCGCGACACCTCGGGCGGGCTGCGCTTCAACTTCCGCGGCGCCCCGCTGGAGACCGTCCTCAACTACCTCAGCGAGGCCGCCGGGTTCGTGATCGTCCTCGAGACGCCCGTCCGCGGGAACGTTGACATGTGGAGTGCCCAGCCGGTCTCACGCCAAGAGGCGGTCCAGCTCCTCAACCTCGCGATCAACAAGAGCGGCTACACTGCGATCCTGAAGGGACGCACGCTAGTCGTGAGTTCCAAAGAGGACGCCCGCAAGCGCTCCATTCCGATCCGCACCGGCAACGACCCGCGCCAGATTCCCGACAACGCCGAGATGGTCATGCAGATCATCCCGCTGGAGCGCATCGACGCCACGCAGGCTGCTTCCGACCTCGCCACGCTGCTGCCCAACACCGCCACCATCACCGCGAACGTCGACAGCAACTCACTCGTCGTCACCGACACGCAGAGCAACGTGCGTCACATCGTGGAGCTGGTGGCCGCGCTCGATGGTTCCGCCGGTTCGGTTTCGTCGATGAAGGTCTTCCAGCTGAAGAACGCCGATCCCACCGAAATGGCCTCCCTGATCAGCAACATCTTCGGCGGCGGCACCGGTGGAGCCAATTCCCGTGGTCCCGGCGGCGGTGGCGGCATGCCGTTCGGCGCCTTCGGCGGTTTCGGCGGCATGCCAGGCGGTCCGGGAGCCGCGCTGGCCGCCATGGCTGCCGCCCGCGGCGGTGGCGGAGGTCCCCCTGGCAGTTCGGGCGGCGGTCGCGGCAGCGGCGGCCGTTCCAGCAGCCGTGGCGGGAGTGGCGGCGCCTCCCGCGGCACACCGGTTGTCGCGGTGCCCGATCCGCGCACTTACTCGGTCATTGTCAGCGCCTCCCGCGAGACGCTCGACGATATCGACACCATCATCCGCCAGCTCGATTCGAGCTCCGCGCGCAAACAGAAGGTCTTTGTTTACACCCTCGAGAATGGCGACGTGAAGCAGGTCGAGAGCGTCCTGCGGAATCTCTTCCAGGGCAGCAACGTCCGCACCACCGGCAACCAGGAGGTGGATCCGCTCACCCAGCGCGCCTCCAGCAACACGCAGGCGACCAGCACCAACATCACCCTTGGCACCCGCGGCGTTCGCTGACGCGCCCGGCCCTAGAAACGTTCTTACATGAATCCCCTCCTTCATTCCATGCGGCGCGCTGCGACCTTCATCGCGGGCGTCATCTGTCTCGCTTCCGCGCTGGAAGCGCAGACCGGCGGCGGCGCGCGGCCCTCGGGTTCCACCGGCTCGATGTCCTCGCGCCCCCCTACCACGATCAACAGCTCCAGCCGGAGTGTGGGCGGCGCGGGCGGTTCCGGCTCCGGTGCCGGCGCCAACCGGCAGTACACAAATTCCACCATGGTCGGCGAGGCCACCATCACCAGCGACCTCCAGACGCGCCGGTTGATCGTCGTGACCGACGACGAGACCAACGAGAACATCCGCAACATCATCCAGACCCTCGACAAGCCGAAGCCGCAGGTGCTGATCAATGTGGTCTTCGTGCAGGTCACCCACGACAAGGGCGTGGACCTGGGGGCCGAGGCCGTGTTCAACGGCACCATCGCCATCAAGAACGAGCCGCGCGGCATCGCCACGACGAAGTTTGGTGTCGCGGAGGCGCTGACCGACGCGACGCAGTTCGGCGCGTTCTACCGGATCCTGAGCCAGGATGTGAACGCCACGCTCCGGGCGCTTTCGAGCGTGAGTAAGACCGAGATTCTCTCCCGGCCTTCCGTGCTCACGCGTAACAACCAGCAGGCGACCATCATGGTCGGCCAGTCCGTTCCGATCATCACCAATTCGCGGGTGAGCGATCAGACGAACACCACCATCAACACGGTCCAGTACCAGGATATCGGCATCATCCTGCGCGTCACCCCGTTCATCACGCAGGAAGGACTGGTCGAGATGATTGTCTCGCCGGAAATCTCCTCGCTTAGCGCCACGACCGTTCCGATCTCCAACACGGTCAGCTCCCCCGTGATCGACAAACGCTCGGCCGACACCGTCGTCGTCACCCCGAGCGACAAGACCATCGTCATCGGCGGTCTCATCTCCACCCAGACGACCGATCGCGACAGCAAGGTGCCGCTCCTCGGCGACATCCCGATCCTCGGCTACGCCTTCAAGCGGAAGCAGAAGGCCGACGTGAAAACCGAGCTGCTCATCTTTCTGACGCCGCATGTCATCCGTTCGCCGGACGACATGAGCACGGTCACCGTCCAGGAACGCAGCAAGCTCGACCTCTCCACGAAGGCCTTTGAGAAGCACGAGCTGGAGCGAATGATCGGCAAGCCCTGACAAGGGGCTTGGAAACCAGCGCGGGACGGGCGATTTTGCGCACGTCCCATGCGCTGGCTCGCGACAGGTCAAAAGCTCGGTCTTCACGCCGCCCTGATCGGCGTGTCAGTCGCGCTCTGCGGCTGGCAATGGAGCGAACACCGCCGTTTCCGCGAAGCCGCCGCCCAGAGCCTGATCAACCGTGGTCGGGATATCACATCGACGCTGGGGATTGTCATCGGCTCCCAGCGGCGCTTCGGCCTGCTGGTTTCGAAGGAGCGCATCGAGGCCTCGCTGCAGGCTCTGATTCAGCCCGGAAGCCTTGAATCGATCGCCGTCCTCGGCGCGACCGGGGAGACGATCGCGAGCGCCGGACGGCCCGTGGAGATCACGCCCGCCATGCTGCGCGAACGGGGCGTTTTCTGGCGCGAGCAGGAGTTGGTGTTGATGAACCTCACCGATTTGGGATCTCCCGGACAGGGCCCGGAGGACAAGCCGCTGCCTTCCGCGGTCGTGGTGAGTAACCCGCGTTTTTCCAAGGCGCTGCGCGGACCCCAGCGGCCGCCGGGTACGCCAGGTGGAGAAACTTCCGCGCCGCGGGCCCCGTTCGGGCGACCAGCCTGGATGTCGCAGGAGGAGTACGAGGGGCTGATCCGCACCCAAGGTGTGCACAGTTTGGTGATTTCCCTTTCCACGGTTGATACCGACCGGGCGGTGCGGGCCGACTTATGGCTCCGGCTGCTCGTCGCGGTTATGGGGTCGGGTGCGGCACTCGTGTCCTCGCTCGCGTGGCGTAATTTCAACCGCAATTCGGAGCTGCGGATCCGTTTGCTCAAGGCCGGTGAGATGAACAGCCATCTCGCGCGAATGAACCTCGTCGCCGCCGGTCTAGCCCACGAGACACGGAACCCGCTCAACCTCATCCGTGGTCACGCCCAATTGGTTTCGACCGACGCGTCCGCGGAAGCGCGCCTCCGTGAGCACGCCGGAGCGATCCTCGAGGAGGCCGACCGCGTTACCGTGCAACTGAACCAGTTCATCGATTACTCGAAGCCCCGCCAGCCGCAGCTAGGGCCGGTCGACCTGGTGCGGCTGGCGTCCGATGTGGCCCGGACCCTCGCGCCCGACGTCGAGGACAAGCGTGTCACGCTTTCGGCCTCCTCGGATCCGCTGGTCATCCAGGCGGACGGGCAGCTCTTCCGGCAGGCGCTCTTCAATCTGGTCATCAACGCCGTGCAGGCGGTCGAGACCGGCGGCCGGGTCGAGGTGGACTGGCGGCTGACGCCCGACGCCGGCGTGGTGATCGAGGTGCGGGACGATGGTGCGGGGGTGCCTGAGGAGCTCCGCGGCGAGATCTTCAAGCCTTACGTGACGAAGCGCCCCGGGGGGGTGGGACTCGGCCTCGCGATCGTATGGCAGATCGTTGCCGCCCACGGCTGGGAGATCGCCTGCCTCGCCAACGCGCCGCGGGGGGCGATTTTCCGGATCACGCATGCCCGCACCGATTCCCTTCGCCATGAAGCCTGAGCCGGAGGGCGAGGTCCGGATCCTCGTGGTCGATGACGACGCCGGCCAGCGCAGCCTGCTCGAAACCTTTCTGCGCGCGCAGGGATTCCGGACTCAGGCGGCCGACTCGGGCGCCGCCGCGCTGGCGCTGCTGGAGCGGGGTAGCTTCGGCCTGATCATCAGCGACGTGAGGATGCCGGGCATGTCCGGCATCGAGACCTTGCGGCGCGTGCGGGAAAAACACCCGGGTTTGCCGGTGCTGCTGGTGACGGCTTTCGCCGACATCCGGACGGCGGTGGCGGCCATGCGGGATGGCGCGGTCAACTATCTCGCCAAGCCGATCGACCTAGACGAACTGATGACCTCGGTGCGGCGCGCGCTCGGGTCCGAAGCGGCCGCCATGCCGGCGGCCAGCCCCTTCCCGGTGCCGGAAGGCGTGATCGTGCGGAGTCCGCTCATGCAAGCGGTGTTCCGCGACGTTGCGGCCATCGCGCCGTCTGACTCGCGTGTGCTGATCACGGGCGAAAGCGGCGTGGGCAAGGAAGTGGTGGCCGATGTGCTCCATCGTTGGAGCCGACGCGCGTCACGGCCGCTGGTGCGTTGTGGCTGTCTGGCGGAAACGGAGGCGGCGCTGGAGGCTGAGTTGTTCGGACGGGAGAAGGGGGACGGTCCGGCGCGGATGGGGCGATTCGAGGAGGCGGCGGGGGGGACGTTGCTTCTCGACGAGGTTGCCGATCTGCCGGCCGGCCTGCAGGCGAAGCTCCTGCGGGTGATCAACGAGGGCAGTTTCCGGCGAGTCGGCTCAACTCGTGACATCACCGCGAGTTTTCGTCTGCTGGCATCTTCGCGGCAGGATCTGGAGGAGCGGATCGCCGCCGGGCTCTTTCGCGAGGACCTCTTCTACCGACTCAATGTGATGGAGATCGCGGTGCCGCCGTTGCGGGAAAGACCGGAGGATATCCCGGCGCTGGCCGCGCATTTCATCGGAATTCATTCGGGCCAGCGGCCGCGCTTCTCGGCCTCGGTCTCCGCGGCGCTCGGGCGCTACCGGTGGCCCGGGAACGTGCGGGAGCTGCAAAACGCGATGGAACGCGCGGCGCTGTTGTCGCGCGGCGAGGTGGTGCTTCCGGAACACCTGCCGGCCCGCTTGCTGGAAACCGCACCTGAACCCGCGGGTGCTGTCGTTGAGACGGCCGACGGCCAGCGCCTCGCGCAAATCGAGCGCGAGGCGATCCTGCGCGCCTTGCGGAAGAACAACTTCAACCGCACCGAGACGGCCCGCGAACTGGCGATCAGCCGCCGGGCGTTGACCTACAAACTCCAGCGGCTGCGCGCCGAGGGCGTGCCGGTTGACGGCTAGAGGTTCTCCCGGCCTTCGGGGCGGCTGCCGATCGCGGCGAGAACGCGCGAGCGGAGCGCGGGCGGGGGAGGGGTCGAGGCGGCGAGCGCAAGCGCCGCCGCTGCCTCCGAGAGATCCCGAACCAAATTCTCCAGCGGAGAGCCCGGCCCGGCGGCCTCGCCGAGATCAGCGGCGTCGGTCTGATCGAGGAGCCCGAGCGCGTGCAGGCACGCCAATTCGACGCCGTGTTCGTCGATCATAGGCGGTCGGCCAGCGAGTCGCGGAGTTTCATCAGCCCGCGCCGGATGCGGGCCTTCACGGTGCCCAGGGGCTCACGCAGCTTGCGGGCGATTTCCTCCTGGGTGAGGCCGCCGAAAAATGCCAGTTCGAGCGCCCGCTGCTGTTCGGGCGGCAGGGTGGCCACCGCGGCGCGCACCGCGCGGGCTTCATCGCCCTGCGTGGCGCTTTCATCCCCGCCAGCCTGCAGCGCGCCGGCGAAATAGCCGAGGTCCTCGGGGGCGGATTCCGCGAGCAACTCGGAGCGGCGCCGGCGCATGCGGACACGGTCAATCGCACGGTTGCGAACGAGGGTGACCGCCCACGAGAACGCGCTCCCGCGGGAGGATTCAAATGTCGCGGCTTTCTCCCAGAGAGTGAGGAAGGCGTCCTGCACGACGTCCTGCGCCTCGGCGGTGTCGCGGAGGATCTGCATGGCCGCGCCGTAGAGCGGTGAGGAGAAGCGGTCGTAAAGCTGGGCGAACGCCTCGCGATTGCCCTCGGCGACGCGCGTCAGGAGCAACGCGTCGAGCTGATCGCGTTCCAGCAGGCCCTCTCGTTCGAGGTGGGTGTCCCCGGTGTTGGCGCTCAGGGCTGGCGGGGCCGCGCGGGGGCCTCGGTTTCGGGTGATGGAGGGGTAGGCTCCGACATTCGATTGTCGCCGAGAGAGGGGATGCGGCTGGATGGCGAAGGCGAGGATTTTCTGGGTTCACGCCGCGCATCAGATCCGGGGCGGGTTTCGTGTTGCCGCTCGCTTCGCCGGAGGACTCTTCTCGGCGGCGCCGTCCCGCAACAACCCCTCGAAACCCATGAGTAAAATCACGCTATTCCTCGCCTTCTTGGCCTCCTCTTGCGCTAGCTTCGGGCAGCCGGCCTATGACCTCGTGGTCTATGGCGCCACCGCGGGTGGGGTGGCGACCGCCGTCTCCGCGGCGCGCCATGGCGCAAAGGTGGTGCTGCTGGAGCCGAGGAATCAGGTGGGAGGCATGGTCGCCGGCGGACTTTCCGGTACCGATGTCGGGAAGCGCGAGGTGATCGGAGGGCTGGCCCTTGAGTTCTATTTCCGTGCCGGCCGTGCTTACGGTCTCGACCGGCATCTGCAGGAAGTGGCGTGGATGCCGGAGCCCAAGGTCGCCGCGCGGGTTTTTCGCGAGATGCTACGGGAGGCGGGAGTGACGCTGCTCGAGAACCACCGCCTGCGGGAGAAGGAAGGAGTCTTGCGCGAAGGGGATCGAATCAGCGCGGTGGCGCTCGAAAACGGCGCGCGGATCTCGGGCAAGGTGTTCGCCGACGCCAGCTACGAGGGGGATCTTATGGCGCAGGCCGGGGCTTCCTACACGTTCGGGCGCGAAGGCGTGGCGCAGTACGGAGAGTCGCTCGCGGGAGTTCGGGCGGTCACCCCCAGCCATCAATTCGCCGTCGATATCCCGGCGCGGGATGAAGGCGGTCGTCTGCTTCCGGAGGTTTCGGCGGAGCCGCGGGGTGAGCCGGGTTCGGCCGATAAGCGCATCCAAGCCTACAATTTCCGGGTGATCGGCACCAACGTGCCGGAGAACCGGCTGCCCTGGCCGCGACCGGAGGGTTATGACCCCGCCCGTTACGAACTGTTGGCGCGGTACCTCGCCGCGATGACCGCGTACCTCGGCCGGCCGATGAAACTCAACGAGGTCAGCCTGCTGCGCGTCATCCCCAACGGGAAGGTCGACCTCAACAACCGCGGTGGCTTCTCCACCGACTTCATCGGGCGCAATTACGACTATCCCGAGGGTTCCTACGCGACGCGCGCCCGCATCTGGCGTGAGCATGAGGACTACCAGAAGGGGTTTTATTACTTCCTCGCCAACGACCCGCGGGTGCCCGTCCCGCTTCGCGCGGAGATGAACGAGTACGG
>JBEGJD010000218.1:0-4864 GCA_041184765.1 Verrucomicrobiota bacterium
GTTTCGGAGGAATGTGGAAAGCCGGAAAGGCGGGAATCGAGCCGGGGGAATCTGGAAATCAGGAGCTCGGGGATCCGGTAGGACGGTGACCAAGGTTGTGACCCGGGAGGCGAGGGGGCCGAGGGCGCGGAGGTTGATCCGGAGGGAAGCCTCCGTGGCGGCCGCGTCTTCCTTGGGGCAACGGGTCCGGTTCGTGCCTTCGCGGGACTTTGTCCGCATTTGCACAAGAAATTACCCATATCTCCATTCGCGGAGTCATTTCGCAAATGTCACCAAGGGAGCGTTGCCGAGCGCGGCGGCTTCGGCCCGGTCGCGAGGACCTTCCCATCAATCCCGGCATCCCCGTTATCCCCATGACCCTGCTGCTTCGAAGCTTCCTTTTCCTCGGCGCCAGCCTGTTTGCGCTCTCAACGGTGACCCGTGCCGCCGCCGGCTCGCTCACTGGTTCCGTCGCCAACGCCGCTCTGCGTACCGCCCTCGCCGGCGCCACCGTTGAAATTCCCGCTCTCCAACGGTCCACACTCACCGACGCCACCGGGCGCTACCTTTTCGCCGACGTTCCCGCCGGCACGCACGAGGTCGTGGCTTCCTACCTCGGTCTCGACTCCGGCCGCGCCACCATCGCGGTCGCCGCCGGCCAGGCGGTCCGGCGTGATTTCGATCTCACCGCCGCGATTTACCGGCTCGACGCATTCAAGGTCACGGGCGAGCGCGAGGGCGACGCCGCCGCCATCACCGCGCAGCGGAATTCACCCAACCTCAAGAACGTCACGGCCACCGACTCGTTCGGGAATCTGCCCAACTTCAGCATCGGTGAGGTTGTGGTGCGCCTGCCCGGGGTGGTGTCCGACGCCGACGCCGGTGGCGGCTTCACCGTCGGCTCCATCCGCGGCGTCACACTGAATACCTACACTTTCGACGGCGGCCAGATCACGAGCCAGGGCGCGCTCGGGCGTGGTGCCGCGCTCAACACGATGTCCGGCACCCTTTTCGATGCGGTCGAGCTCATCAAGGGCCACACTCCCGAGAGCGGGGCCGACTCCCTCGGTGGCACGATCAACTTCAAGAGCCGCTCCGCGCTGAGCATGCGCGAGAAGCGCCGCGTCACCTACAACGTCTCCGGGCGTTTCGTGCACCCGTCCACGTGGCAGATCCCGATGCGCCGCGCGCATCCCGCCCACCAACTGATCAACGTGGGGTACCAGGAGCTGTTCGACACGGGTGGGGGCGAGCGGAACCTCGGTGTCACGCTGAACCTCTCTCAGAGCGAGCAGGCGCGAGGCTGGTACAACACCGTCCGCGACCACCAGAACACCGCCGCGGGCCCCGCCTACCTGTGGGATTACCGCACGCAGGACACGTTCAACCACCGGCGGCAGTGGAACGGCCTGGTCAAGTTCGACTACCGCTGGTCCCCCTCCTCGAAGCTCAACTTCTCGGTGACCGCCGTGGACCACTCCGAGGTTTTCCGCCGGCAATTCGACACCCGCGCCTACACCGCCCAGGCCGTCGTGACCGCGTCCAACGTCTCCGGTATCCGCCCCGGCTACACGGATCTCGTCTCCGAGGTGAGTCCGGGCGCCTCGTCGATCATCGATATCACCACCACCGGCCCGAACTTTTTCTTCAATCGCCAGCGCCGCGCCTCGGTCGGCGGGGAGCACGAGTGGGACCGGTGGTCGGCGGACTGGTCCGGCATCTACAGCCAGACCCGGATCAACATCGGGCAGGGCGAGGACGGCGCCGTGATCGTCAACCGCATCAGCAACGTCGGTTGGATCCTCGACCGCACGCAGTCCGACATCCGCCCGCGGTTCACGCAGACGGCGGTGACGCCGGCCAACGATTTCACCAACGCGGCCAATTACCGTCCGAGCGGCCCGATGACCAATGGTAACAGTAACAACGATCACGTGATCTCGGAGGCGCGCGGCAATGTCCGCTACCGGCTGCCGTGGCGGGCGCCGGTTTTCGCCAAGACCGGCTTCCATTACCGCCACCAATGGGTGGGTGAGGGGAGCATCTCCCGCCGGTGGAATTACGTCGGCACGACCGCTCTGCCGGCGAGCAACGACGTCGTGATGTCCGACACCGTGGAGACCGGCCGGCGCCTGCCGGTGTGGGAGGCGGCCGACATCATCCGATCCCGCCAGCCGATCACGCCCGCGCTCTGGCAGGAGGACGCGTACTATTTCGAATCCAACAAGTACATCGCCGAGCGGGCGGTGATCGAGAACGTGGCGGCCGGGTACTTCCAGGCGCAGGGCAAGTTCTCCGACACCGGCCTGCTCGGCCGCACGGGTTTCCTCGCCGGTGTGCGCTTCGAGGACACGCGGACGGAGAGCGTCGGTTACGTGCGCGCCCGGATCGCGAGCAGCACCGCGCTTCGCCTCAGCAATCCCGCCGAGGCTGCGCGGCAGGACTACGCCGGCACGCGGCGCGAGCTTACCGGAGGTTTTGCGAAGGCTTTTCCGAGTGTCCACCTCAGCCACGACATCCTGCCGAACGTGAAGGCCCGCGCGAGTTGGTCCAACAGCTACGGCAAGCCCTCGATGGCCAATCTCCTGCCCAATGAGACCGCGTCCGTCGACCCGCAGGGGAACAACATCCTCACGATCAACAACCCCAGCCTGCGCCCGCAGCTTTCCGAGAACTGGGACCTCGACCTCGACTGGTACTTCGAGCCCGTCGGAAATCTCTCCGTCGGCTGGTTCCACAAGACGATCAAGGACTACATCGTCACCGGCATCGAGGGACCCACGATCGGCACGGGCGCCGAAAACGGTTACAACGGCGAGTACGCCGGGTTCAACACGCGCACGAGCGGCAACGCGGGCTCGGCGATCGTGCAGGGCTGGGAGGTCGTCTGGATGCAGCAGTTCTCCTTCCTGCCCGGCCTCCTCCGCGGGCTGAGCGGCATGGTCAATTACACTTACCTCGACACGCGCGGCGACTTCGGAGGAACGACCGTGCGCCGCACGGGGGAGGTGCCCGGTTTCACGCCTCATTCCGGCAATGCCAGCCTCACATGGCGCTGGCGCGGATTCAGCGTCCGTTACCTGGTGAACTACTCCGGCGAGCGGATCACCGCCTACAGCGCCACCGCGCCGCAACGGAACACCTACCGCGTCGCCCGCACGCTCACGAACCTCGGCTTCGCCTACCAGGTTAACCCGCGGCTCAACCTGACCTGCGATATCGATAACCTCACCAACGAGCCGATCATCTCGTACCGCGGCTACCGCGACCGCGTTTCCAGCGCCAGTTTCTACGGCCTCGCCATCACGCTCGGCATCGCCGGCCGCTTCTGAGCGCCGCGGCCTTTCCTGGCTTCGCCTCCCGCTCCAAATCACCATGAAATCTTCGAACCTCCTGGCCGTCTTCGCCGCCTGGCTCGGCTTTGTGCTCGGATCCGCGCTCCACGCCCAAACCTCGCCGTCCGCCGCGTCCGCGAGTCCGAAGGCGGCCGACGAGCCGACCACGCTTTCGGTCTTCATGGTCAGCGAGGAAAAGAACGTGGGCTACTCCTCGATGCAGACGACCGCCGGCATGCGCACCGTGCAGGAACTCAAGAACGTCGCGAATTCGATCTCGGTCGTGAACTCGGAGCTGATCGCGGACATCGGCGCCACCAATCTCGCGGAGATCTCGAAATATTTCGTCAGTGGCGAGGAGAGCCAGAATCCCAACGGCTTCCAAGTGACGGTCTACCGCGGCATCTCGACCGCCTCCAGCGCGCTGCGTAACGGCTGGATCTGGTATTCGCCCCAGGACACCTATGTGATGGAGCGCCTGGAACTCCTGCGCGGTCCCAACGCCTTTCTTTACGGCGAGGCCGCCTTGGGCGGCGGCAGTAACCAGATCACCAAGCGCGGCCTTTTCACGCGCGACTTCAATCGTTTGAAGGTCACCGGAGGCGGTGGCGGGCCGTCCTCCGATGTGACGCTGTCCAATTACCACCTGCGCCGCGCGGAGCTCGACTTCAACCGCGTCATCAAGCGCGACACGCTCGCCGTCCGCGTGGCCAGCGTCGCCAGCAACGGGGCGGGTTGGGATGACAATGTGAGCAGCCGCATCCGCGGCATCTACGGGGCCGTTTCCTACCGGCCCTTCCGCTCCACTCAGGTCGATGTGATGCTCGAGCGCACCACGACCACCAACGTGCGGGCCCAGGGGCTCTTCACCGACCAGTTCTCCTACACGACCCGGACGGCGCTCACCAACGCCAACGGCCTGCTGTACGTGCCCGCCACCGGCCAACTCTACCGCGCCAACGGCTTGGTGCGCAGCGGCGGCAGCGGGCTGACGATTGTCGATCAGTCCGTGGTGCCGCGCGGCTTCCAGGTCACCGGCCCGAACAATACCCAGCGGGACAACTTCAATTCGTTCTCGATCGAGGTGTCCCAGAAGATCGGCCGGAATCTCAACCTGCTGTTCTCCGGCAACGCCTACCAGCGAAAGACGGATCTCTACGGGAATCCGGTGGGCGCGGCGGTCTACCGCGACCTCTCGCCCCTGCTTCCGAGTGGCGCCGTGAACCCGAACTTCAACCGCCTCTACACCGAGTACCAGCGCACCGATGTCTTCAGCGGTAACACCGTCCGCGACATGCGGATTTCCGCAGTCTACGACCTCAGGACCTCGTGGATGAAGCAGCAGATCGTCATGAATCTGCAGCAGCACCAGGACACGCCGAAGGCGCAGAGCGGGGCGAAGTTCGCGGAGTACATCGATCCCGCCAATCCGAGCTTCATCGGCGCGCTCGATTCCTCGATCTCCCTGGCGGCGAACGCCACGAGCCGCGCCACGTTGACGAACAACCGTTTCTACCGCCGCTATTACCTCGGTGATGGCGACTCGGGAC
>JBEGJD010000219.1:0-6539 GCA_041184765.1 Verrucomicrobiota bacterium
ACAACCTCGCTGAGGAGGGACGCCGTGAGTACATCTTTGACCCCTCGCGCGTTCGCTCCAACTGGACGATTCCGCGCACGCTGAAGTTCGGCGTGAGCGGACAATTCTGACGTCCGCGGGCATTACCAACCCGTTGAAATGCTTAAGGCGGTCCCGATTCGGGGCCGCCTTTTTTTCAGGTATGCGGGCTAGCTCGGCGGTTACAGTTTGGCGATTTCCAAGGCGGCGCGCATGAATGCGACCTTGTCGTACCCGGTTGATAGCATTCCGAATTCAAACTTATTATAATGTCTCCTAGACCAATGGGAAAAGGGTGAGGCTGCACAGGCGAGCAGTGTCGGCGGCGCTGATGAATCCGGCGGCGGCCAACAGGCAGGCGACGCAGCCGGCGGGGGTAGGGCGCGGGGTCATGCTATCCCTAGGCATTTCAGACCCGCACCTGCCGCAAGCCTAACGTGCGGGCAAACCAACCGCGCCGCCTTCAGACTATCTTCGTCGGGCGCGGGGTGAGGGCTCGGACGGCTTCGGCGTAGCGGGTCCCGCAGGCGGCGCCGCGGTAACGGGCGAGGGTGGCCTTGGCGGTGACCGCGGCGTCGAGCGCGTTCTCGTCGTAGGGCGTCTTGCGCACGTATGCCATCAACTGGCCGAGCCACTCGATGGCGAAGGGCCATTGGTCGGAGATGTCGACGTAGGTGTCGGGCTCGAAGCCGATCGTGTGCCCGGGGCCGTTGTCGTAGAGGTAGACGCGGGAGGGCGTCTTGACCGACGCGTCGTCCAGCACGCGTGGCGCGAGGCGCAGTGCGGCCTTACTGATCGCCGCGGCGGCCTCGTGGTCCGGATGGCGGTCGTTGGGCCAAAGCATGAAGCCGACGTCGGGTTTCACGTCCGCCACGACCTCGGCGACCGCGCGCACGTGCGCGTCGTTGAGCTGGAAGCGGCCCGAGGCCAGACCGAGGAAACGCGTCTCGATGCCGTGGGCGTGGGCGAGGGCGGCGCAGGTTTCCTTGAGTTCCGAGCCGCGGCCCTTGGCCGGCGGCCAATTGTCGTAGTCCCCGATGAGCGACAGGATGACCACGCGGTGGTTCTGGTGCGCGGCCTGGATGAGAATACCCGGCAGCCCGAAAACGCAGTCGTCGTAGTGGGCGCCAATGGCGAGGAGGGTCTGGCGGGCGGGCGCGGCCATGGGAGTTACGGCAGGGCTTGGTCTGGCTTAGCCGTTGCTGGTGCGGGTCGAGACCTCGATCACGTCGTGCGGCGCGGCCTCCTTTTGTCCGGCGGGAGAGACGCGGATGTAGCGGGCCTTGGAGCGCAGTTCGCCGAGGTTGGCGGCGCCGAGATACCCCATGCCGCTCTGCACGCCGCCGATGAGGTTGCCGAGCACGTCGTCCACCGAGCCCGAGACTTCCTTCAACGCCTCGATGCCCTCGGCCGCGACCTTGCGGGTGGTGTCGGCCTTGTCGTGTCCGTAGCGCGCGGCGCTGCCGGCCTTCATCGCCGCGAGTGAACCCATGCCGCGGTACTGTTTGTAAACCTTGCCGTTGATCTCGAGGATCTCACCCGGTGCCTCGCGGCAGCCGGCCAGCAAGCCGCCCAGGATCACGGCGTCAGCCAGCGTGAGCGCCTTCACGATGTCGCCGCTCTTCGTGATGCCTCCGTCGGCGATGATGCGCGCGCCGGTCTTCCGCGCGGCGGTGCCTGCGACGTGGAGCGCGGTGAGCTGCGGGATTCCCACGCCCGCGACGATGCGGGTGGTGCAGATGGAGCCGGGGCCTTGGCCGACCTTGATCGCGTTGGCGCCGCAGCCGGCGAGAAACTCCACGCCGGCGGCGCTGGTGACGTTGCCGGCGATCAGGGTGAGGTCCTTGAAGGCGCCACGCACGAGACGGACGACCTCACCGACCCCGGCGGTGTGTCCATGGGCGGTGGACACGGCCACGCAGTCGACGTGCTCGGCGACAAGGTGGCCGACGTGCTCGATGATACGATCGCGGTCGAGGGAACCGTCGGGCTTGCGTACAGGGGAAAGTGCCGCGCCGACCACGAGGCGGAAATCATGGTCGCGAGCCGGCTTGCGGCGCGACTTCGACTCGGCCGTGATCCGTTCCACGTCGGAGGCGGTGATGAGGCCGTGCAGGCCGCCGGCGTCGTCGACGACGAGCATCTTGTTGATGCCGACGTTCTCCGTGAAGAAGCGGTCCGCGGCGCGAATCGGATCCTTGGCGACTTCGGAATGCCGGGCGGTGCGCAACTGAGCGCGCGGCGTCATGACCTCGGCGACCGGCTTGGTTTTGTAGCGGTCCTTGACGACGTTGCCCGAGAGCAGGCCGACGAGCGCACCAGAGGAGTCTACGACCGGGAAAGTCGAAAAGGCGAAGCGCTTCGATTCGATGCGGGCTAGGATGTCGCCGATCAGTTGGTCGGGGGTGACGGTGATCGGGTCCTGAATGAGCCCGTGGATGTGGCGCTTCACACGGGCGACTTCCTTCACCTGGTCGCGTGCCGCCATGTTGTAGTGGATGAGGCCGAGGCCGCCGTTGAGCGCCATGGCGATGGCCATCCGCGACTCGGTCACGGTGTCCATGTCGGACGAAATCACCGGTATCTGCAGCCGGAGCGACGTGCTCAGCTCGGTGGCGGTGTCGGCGTCCTTGGGGAGGATCTCCGAGTACAACGTGGCCAGCGAGACGTCGTCGAAGGTGAGGCCGGTTGGCAGATTGGCCCGGAAGAACGATTCGGCGGGCAGGAAAAACTCGGCGTCGGCGGAGGCGGCGGAGGAGGCAACCTTGTTCATGGGTTGCCGTGAACGGAGTAGGCCCGCGTGGCGCGGGCGCAAACGGAAAGTTCGCCGCGCGACGCGGCGCGGGGGCCGGCCGTTACTTCTTCGCCGCGGCGGGCGCGGTGAAGGTGATCTTGTCGACCATCTCGACCAGCCGCTTGCGGAGGATTTCGTCCTGCTCCTCGGTGGTCTTGCCGTAGGCCTTGCCCTCGATGACGCGCTCGGCGAGCTCGATGCTGATCACGTAGACGAAGCTGTTGCGCACGAAGAGGAGGTTGCCGCGCTTGGCGACGGGAACGGCATCGCCGCCCAGCGGTTGGACGCGCTCCGGGAACATTGTGCCGCCCGGGACGAGCAGGTAGGTGAGCAGCGAGCCGTCCATCGTGCCGGGTACGAACTTGGCGCTCTCGATCTGCACGCCGCTGAAGTTCTGCTTGAAGTCAGCGAGGACGAAATTGCTGAAGAAGTAGATCAGGTAGTCCTTCGTGCCGCGCGTGGAGTTCTCCCAGCGCTGGGTGGCGTCCTGCTGAAACGCGGCGATGCTCACGTACACGTTGAAGTCGTCCTGGAAGGTGACGACGTTCGGGGTGTCGGTGACGTCTCCGCCCAGCTCCGGCAGCACCGGAATCTGCACGCGGAACTGCCCGGTCGGTGAAACGTAGCTCTTGCCTTCGATCCGGCCGGCGAGGTCCTGGGCCTGGGCCAAGGAGCCGAGGCAGGCGAGGGAGAGGATCAAGGCGGCGGTGAAGCGGGACATAGGAAAGTCCGAACGAGTAGCGGTAGGCGGACGGGATTCAAGCCCACGCTGGCGCGCGGCCGGCGAACTCGATCCACCAAGCGACCGGGATTTCCTCCGGCCGGGCGCGCTCGTCGAGGCCCCTTGCCGCCAGGAGTTCGCGCCAGAAGTCGTTTCCCCGGGGCAAAGCCGCCCGCAGCAGCGCGCCGATCTGTTTCCGCCTCTGCTGGAAGCAGGCGCGGATACAGGCCTTGGCTCCGGCGGGAAAAACGAACGGATCCGGACGGCGCACGAGGTGCAACAGGTGCGATTCCACGTCGGGGCGGGGGTGGAAACACGCAGCCGACACCTTGTGCCCGGGGGCGTTTTCGTAGGCAGCCTGCAGGAAGACGGAAATGGCGCCGAAGGACTTCGTCCCCGGCGTAGCGGTGTAGCGCTGTGCGGCCTCCAATTGGAGCATCAGGACGAGGCGCGACGGCAACGGACCGCCCAGCACGGCATCGAGCCAGGGAGTCGCGATCGCATAGGGCAGGTTGGCGACGACCTTGAAACGGTCGTTCGCCGGAGTGAATCCCGCCAGCGGGTGCTCGACGGCGTCGCCCTCCAGGAGATGAAAGGTTTCCGGGAACCGCGGGGCGAGTTCCTCGGTCAGGTGGGCGTGCAGGGTGCGGTCTTTCTCTACGGCCCAGACTTGGGCGCCGGCCTCGAGCAGCGCGGTCGTCAGCGTGCCCAGTCCGGGGCCCACCTCCACCACCTCGTCGCCCGGCGCGACGCGCGCGAGCTCGAGGGATTTGCGGACGATGTTTCCGTCGACGAGAAAGTTCTGGCCGAGAAAGCGTTTCGGCGCGTGCCCGAGTCGCGCGAGCAACTCCCGCGTGGCGGTCGGCGAAAGCGGCATAGTTCAGCGCGGCGCGCGGCCTTCATCCACCTCGTAGTAGTCGAAAAAGGTGAGGAGGTCCGCGCGGTGGGCCAGGCCGCTCTCGGCCTTTTGCCGCTCGAGCGTCGGCGTGGCGTCGTCCCGCCAGCCGCGTTTCGAGGAGAACCCGTTCCAGATCAGGCGGTCGGCATCGTTGATCGCGCGCCCGTGGGCGTTGATCCAAGTCAGCACGTCTTCGTCGGTGCCTCCCGCGAGCACGCGCTCCCGTAGGTCTTCATACTTGATGCCAAGGAAGTGGCAGAGCCGTCCGTCGAATCCGCCGCCGAGGAAGGCGTGGTGATCCGGATGCAACGCGCCGCGCGCGTGCAGGCGGATCTTGTCGAGGGTGCGCGGGAGAAAATACAGACCGCCGAGGCGGTTGAAGGCGGTGACGGGGCGTTGGTTCACGGGAAGGGGATCAGGTGGCGCGGAACGCCGCGATTAACGCCGCGGGATCCGGCGCGCGCATCAGCGCCTCGCCGACGAGGACGGCGTGGGCTCCGCACGCCCGGGCGCGGGCGGCGTCGGCCGCGGTGGAGATGCCGCTTTCGCTGACGGCGATCACGTCGCGTGGGAATAGCGGAATCAGCCTTTCGCTCAAGCCGAGGTCGGTGCGGAACACGGCGAGATCGCGGTTGTTGACGCCGATGATCGACGCGCGGTGCGCGACCGCGCGTTCCAGTTCCCGCTCGTTGTGGATCTCGAAAAGCGCGTCGAGACCCGCGGCCTTGGCCGCGCCGTGCAGCGTGCGGATCTCGTCGTCGTCCAAAGCCCGCACGATGATCAGGATCGCGCTGGCGCCGGCTTCGCGCGCCTCGAGCACCTGCAGCGGGTGCACCATGAAGTCCTTGCGCAGGCACGGTCGCGCGGGTGGCTCGGCGCGGAACCGCGTGGTGACTTCCCGGAGATCGTCCAGGGTGCCGCCGAAATACTTCTCGTCGGTCAGGACCGAAAGCGCGGCGGCGCCCGCCTGCTGGTAGACCCGCGCCTGGGCGGGGGCGGAGGCGCCGGCGCGGATATCGCCGGCCGACGGTGAGCGGCGCTTGATCTCGGCGATCACCGCGAGGCGTCCGGCCGGGTCGCGCAGCGCGGCGGCGAACGAAGACGGCCGGGGCAGGGCGGCGTCGGCCTTCGCCAACTCGGCCTCGGTCACGAGCCGCAGCCGGTCGGCGATCTCGCGGCGCTTCCACGCCATGATCTCGGTGAGCTTGTCGGACATTCCTACCGACGAAACACGGCGGGCGCGGGAAAAACCAGACCGGAGTTGGGTGGTTTTGGCGTGAGTTCCGCGCGCGGCGCGCCTTCCTCTCCGCCGCATGAGCGCGATTGATGACCTGCGGAGCACGATGGTCCGGCTGCGGGCCCCGGACGGGTGTCCCTGGGACCGGGAGCAAACGCACGCTAGTCTGGTGCGTTGCCTGATCGACGAGGTGAGCGAGCTCATCGACACGATCGACCGCGGGGACGACGCGCACATGCGCGAGGAGCTGGGAGACGTGCTGATCCAGATCGTTTTCCACGCGCAGATCGCGGCCGAGGAGGGTAAGTTCAACTTCGACGACGTCGCGCGCGACATCAACGACAAGCTCGTGCGTCGTCACCCGCACGTGTTCGGCGCGATGCGCCTCGACACCTCGGAGCAAGTCATCACCGAGTGGGAGAAGATCAAGGCGACCGAACGGAAGAACGGCCCCGTGGCGGCGGCCGGCGCGGTTTTCAAGGACCTGCCGCCGCGCTTGCCGGGTCTGATGTTCGCCGAAGCCGTTTGGAAGCAGATCGAAAAGAAGGGTCTGCCGGCGGAGGGCGTGGTGGACGTCACGCGCGTGCGGGAGCTTGGCGCCACGCTCGATGCCGAGACGCTCGGTCGCGCGTTGTTCGAGCTCACGGCGGCGGCGCGGGCGAAGGGACTGGATCCCGAGGGCGCGGTGCGGTTGCACGCGACCCGGGTGATGCGCGATGTCGAATCCCGCGTCCAAAACACCGGCCGCTGAGATCCCGCCGGACGTGCGGGCCGATTGGTGGGACCCGTTCGCGGACCACCTGGCGCACGAGCGCCGGTATTCGCCGCACACCGTGCGCAATTACCGTCAGGCCTTCGCGGACTTTCACCG
>JBEGJD010000220.1:0-8650 GCA_041184765.1 Verrucomicrobiota bacterium
TTCAAGGCCTACAGCATCACCGGGGCGGAGATCACCGGTATCGGTACGACGACAACGCTGGCCTCGGCCAACCTGAACACCAAGCAGCTCCAGATCTCCCTCGAGGCGGCGCGCAGCAGCACGACCGTGGCCACGGCGACCAACACGGTGCTCTCGGCCCGCTTCATTCTGCGCAACAAACGCGTCACGACATGAATGCCGCGGCACGAAGATCCCGTCGCCATGGCCGCCCGCGGACAAACCGCGGCGCGCTCTTGATCGTCGCGCTCCTGATCTGCGCGATCATCGGCATCTCCATCACGAGCTATATCCAGCTCGGCCGCACCAGCCTCACGGTTTCCAACCGCGCCCTCTACAACAATGGCGCCATGAACCTCGCCGAGAACGGCCTCGAGGAGGCCATGTACGCGATCAACCAGGACGCCACCTCCTCCAGCTACTCGTGGAGCACCGACGGATGGACGACCAGCGGCACAACCGCACAGCGGAAGTGGACCGGCACGCGGTTCGACCAGAACGCCACCGGCGAGGTGCGCGTGCGCGTCGAAAACTATACCGGAGCCAGCACGCCCGTGATCTACGCACGCTCCCTCGTGACACTAGGCGGCGGCGCGGCGGCCGGCACCTCGATCGAGAAATGGATCAAGGTTTCCCTCACCCGCACCTCCAAGTTCGCCAACGGGCTGGTGGCGAAGGACACGATCACCTTTTCCGGAAGCAACGCCACCGTCGACAGCTGGGAGTCCGGCTATCCCACCACCGACACCAAGTACTCCGCCGCGGTGAAGCGCGACAGAGGCAGCGTCGGCAGTGTCTCTGTCTCCGTGAGCGCCGTCGCCGTGCAGAACGCCGATATCTTCGGTTACGCCGCCACCGGTGGATCGCCCCCGACCGTGGGCTCGAACGGCCGCATCGGCACCTTTACCACCGCACTAGGGACCATAGACGCGTCGCGCGTTTCCACGGACTTTTCAGCGAATTTCGATCCGGTCACGCAACCCACCGGCGGCACTTGGGTGGGAGCCATCGGCTCGACGACCCTTGGTACCACCGGCGCCGCCACCACCTACAGCGGGTCCGCGATATCTCTGAGTGGAAACGCCACCAACAAGCTCGTGATCCAAGGAGACGTCACTCTGTACCTGACGGCCGCCGCCGGCTCGTCGGCGATCAGCGTTGCCGGTAACGCGAGCATCGAGATCGGCTCGGGTGCTTCACTCGTCATTTATACGGCCGGTGACGTCAGCCTCGCCGGCAACGGCGTACTTTCGGGCGGCTCGACCACCACGACCGCGAACAATCCGACCAAGTTCCAGCTCTGGGGAACCAGCACCAGCGCCACCAAGCAAACGATCGGCATCGCCGGCAACGGCGTGCTTTCCGGGCTAGTCTACGCCCCCAACGCCTCGGTGAAAATCAACGGAAACGGCGATGTCATGGGGTCAGTGGTGGCCAATGATATCACCGTCGTTGGCAACGCCGACTTCCACTACGACGAGTCTCTCGTGAATTTCTCCAGCGGCAACCCCTTCCGCGTGAGCGAGTGGAACGAGATCACCTCCGCCACCGACCGCGCGGCGCTCAGCGCCTCGATGACGTGGTAAGGGCCCGGTCGGACGCCGCCAACGGGCGCACAGACTAGGCCAAGCGACGCGGAGCCAAAGCCGGACAACCGTGGCACGATCGGCGCGTGCAGGCCGACTTGATCACCGCCCTCGCCACCCGACGACCGGGCATTCGGGACCGCTGGGAGGCTTTGCTGCGTGCGGACCGGGCCTGCAGCCCCCTCGCCGACCCCGATGCCCTCGTCCACCTCATCGACTGGACCCTCGCCGAATTCGAACGGACCGTGCGCGGCCTGCCAACGCGCCGGCGCGCCCTGCGCCCGCCCGGGCGGTATAACCTCGACTGTCCCTGCGGTCAGAACCCGCTCCTGGTCTACTTCGCCGCCGGCGAGCAGGCCCTGCAGGAGTCACTCGTCCTCGCCCAGACCGACCGGCCCGGGTTGAACGCCCTCCAGCGCGACGCGGAACTCCAAGAGCTCAACCTCGCTCTACGCCACATCGCGCGCCGCGAGATCAGCTCCTTCTGCGCGCTCTGCCAGCTTCGCGGCCGGGAGTGTCCGGGCGAATCCGTTCTCTTCGCGACCGCCGTGTAAGCGCGGGCGGTAACGCGCCGCCATCCCGTGCCACATGGCACACATGGGAAAGACGCGCCAAAGCGCGCCCATCGCTCCGTGTCCTCGGCTTGGTTATCCGTGGACTCCGTGTCCAAGGCTTGCCTGAAGCCGGAAGCTGAAACCTTAGAACAGCCCGTTGGCGACGACCCCGACCGCCGTGAGCGGACCGCTGTCGCCCATGCCGTCGAGGGCACGGTCGGCCTTGCGCAGCAGCGAGCGCATGTCGCGCAGCAGGGTTTCGTCTCCGAGCAGTTTCCCAAGAGTGCCTTCCCCGCGGGAGATCTTGTCCGACACCGAACGCAGGCTCGCCAGCGAGGCCTTGAGATCGTCCCCGGCCTTTTGGTCGAAAACGAGCGTACCCAGCGTCCCGCGGCCGGACTTCACCTCGTCCACTAGCGTCTGGGCGCTGGTGAGGAAGGTTTTCGCCTGGGTGGCGCCGCTCCGCAGCTCAGCCACCCCCGCGACCAGCTCGTCGTGGAGTTTGGGATCGTTGATCAGGCGCCCGAGGGTGCCCTCGCCACGATTAACTTTTTCGGTGATGAGCTGAAGGTTGGCCGTGGTGCGGCTGAGGTTCTCTCGGTTGTCGGTGACGAGCTGGTCGATGCGCTTCACCAGGCCGGGCGAATTCGCGTCGCCCGCGAAGGCGCTGTTGATGCCCTGCAGCGCGTCCTCGAGCTTCTTTCCGAGTTCTCCGATCTGCGCCATGACCTCGTTCATGTCGGGGGTCTTGCGGGTGCGGATCTCGGCGCCCGGCTTGAGGGTGCCGGCCCGGTCCGATCCGAGGTCGATGCTCACGTAGGCCGTGCCGATGAGACCGTTGGTGATGATCACGGCGTAGGCGTCGTCTTTGATCAGCTGATGGCTGTCGATGCGCAGGACGGCCTCGGCGCGGCGTCCCGCGAGCCGGGTGCCGGCGATCTCGCCGATCTTCACTCCGGCCATGCGGACGTCGTCGCCTTCCTTGAGCTCCTTGAGCGTGTCGAAACCGGCCACGATCTGATAGCCCTTGTCACGAAGGATCTTTCCCCCGCTGAGCGTCTCGAAGGTCACCCAGATGAGCGCCATCCCGAGGAGGAAGAATAGCCCGACACGGGCGGTCTGCTGTGCGTTTTGCATGGGAGTTCTCCTTGGATCGAAAAGGTTTGCCGCGCGGCTCAGCCGGCGAGCTGGCGGAACCGCGGGTTACGCAGGTCGATGACAGGGTTGAGGAAGTCGGCGACGCGGGGATCCGTCGGGGCGCGCAGATCCGCCGGCGGACCGAGCGAGACCAGCCGGCCGCCCATGAGGATGCCAACCCGGTCGGCGATCCCGAGGGCGAGGTCGCGGTCGTGGGAGACCACGATCGACGTCACATGGTACTGCTCGCGCAGGGTGGCGATGACCTCGGAGATGGTGGCCGACATGACCGGGTCCAGCTCGCTGGTCGGCTCGTCGTAGAGCATGAGCTGCGGCTCCATCACCAGGGCGCGCGCGATGGCGACGCGCTTGCGCATGCCGCCGGACAGCTCGGCGGGGACTTTGCCTGCGGCGTTCTCCAGCGAAAGGATCTGCAGTGCCCGCATCACCTTGTCGCGGATCGCGGACTCGGTGCCGAGCCGGTGCTCGCGCGGATAGAGCGCGAGGTTGTCGTACACGGTCATCGAGTTGAACAGCGCGCCCGCCTGGAAAACGAGCGCCATGCGCACGCGGCCGCGCGTCGAGGGGTCGGAGGCGTCGTGGCCATCGACGAGCACGCGCCCGGCGCTGGGCCGTTCGAGGCCGACGACATGCTTCAGGAGCACGCTCTTGCCCGAGCCGCTCGGACCCATGAGGACGAAGATCTCTCCGGGATTTACGGTCAGCGTGATGCCGCGCAGGACCGGGAAGCCGTTGAAATCCTTCGACAGCTCCTCGACGGAAACCCCCACGGCGGCGGCGCCGGAGCGGGCGGAGGCAGAGTCGGTCGCGGAAGCGTTCATGGCAGGTTCACATCAGCGCCTTCGTGACGAAGTAATCGAGCACGAGGATGAGGATGAGGGATGTGACCACCGCGCGCGTGACGGAGGCGCCGATCTCGCGCGGGCCGCCGCGGGTGTTGAGCCCGATATTGCAGCAGACGAGCACGACGGCGAATCCGAAAATCTCGGCCTTCACGAGGCCGTTGAGCACGTCACTGAAGTCCATGTACTGCCGCATGGTCGCGAAGTAGGACGCGGGCTCGATCGAGATGAAATGGGTGTATTTCGCGACGATCGCACCGCCGAACCAGCCCACGAGATCGGACATGATCGTGAGCACGGGCATCATCGCCAGGACGGCCGCCAGGCGCGGCAGCACGAGCATGCGCGCGGGCGGGATGTTCATCGTCTCCAGCGCATCGATCTCCTGGTAAACCTTCATGGACGCGAGCTCCGCGGCGATCGCCGAGCCCACCCGGCCGGCCAGGAGCACGGCGGCCATCACCGGCCCGAGCTCTCGCGCCATGGAAAGCCCGACGAGGAGTCCGATGAACTGCTTCGGCCCGATGTTGGCGGCCGCGTAGCCCGACTGCAGCGCAAGCACGCTGCCGATGAAGAAACTCAGGATGCCGACGATCGGGAGCGTGGTGTAGCCGATCAGGTAGCATTGCTCGATGAACCGCCCGAATTGGCGCGGCAGCGTCGGGATATGGCGCGCGGCCTCGAACAGCAGCCGGAGGCAGCTGCCGATACCCTCGAGCACGCGCACGAACGGCCGCACCACCTGCTTGGGAGCGGCAGTGAGGATCGATTCGTTCTCCTCGGGAGCGTTGGCGGTTTCAGCGGCCATCGGAGGGCGATGATGAAAAGCGGAGCGCGAAGAATTTCCAGCCGCTCCGCGGGTCCCGCTCCAGACCAAGCAGACCGTTCGCGAGCGCCAATCGGCGGGCCTCCCCCGCGCGGACGCTGGAGAACAGCGGTCCGAGGTGGAATTCCGCCCGGTTCTCCTCCGGCCGGTTCTCCCACGTAACGGCATCCCATAGGAGCGAGGTGCGGCCTCCTCCCCCCGGGCGTTCCTCATGGCGGGCGAGCGCGAACAACGGCGACCACGCCTGCCGTACCTTCGCATTGCCGGGCAGGAAAACTTCCAGCGGACTCAGGAACTGCCATTGGCTGCGGCCGCGGCCGTCCTCCCAGTGGCTGAAGAGCGGCCAGACGTGGGTGAGCGTCGCGGCCGGTCCGTCGGTCCGACCCGCGGCGCGCTGCGACTCGTGCCAGTAGAGGAAATAGAGGAACTGGCTGCGCGAACGATCGACGCCCTCCTCGGTCCACTCAGCGTGGCGGGCGAGCGGCCAGAAGTACCACCACTTCGCCTGACCCTTGATCACCGAATGGCTGTAGAACGGCGCCCAGCGGTTGACGTAGGCCTCATCGCCCCGGCCCTGCACAAGGAACGGCCAGAGGTAACGCTGCTCGGAATAGCGGACAGGCGCGGTGCGCTCGGTGTAGCCGAAAAGCGGCCAGACGAAGGTCTCGTTCACATACCCCGGGCCGGTGCTGCGGCTGTAAAAGGGCAGGAAGGCAGTGTCACGCCGTGGCGCGGTGCCGGGCGGATCATCGGGACCGGGTTGCCGCACCACGTCGTGGCCCAGCGGCCAGAGGACGTGCGTGGCGGAAATTTCCCCCGAGCGTTCCACGGTGGTGTAAAGCGGCCACAGACCCCAACCCTGCGCCGCGCCGCGCGTCGCCCGTACAAAAGGCCACGGGGCATACGTCGTGACAGCGCCCCGTTGCTCCACCTCCGTGAAGAATGGAAAGAAGACCCAAGAGGCGCGCTCCAAACCGAACTTCTGCCTGACGGTGCCATAAACCGGAAACAGCGCGCGGTAGTTGAGCGACGCATCCTCGAATTCCCGCTCGAACCAGAACGGCGTGACCTCAAGGCGATGACGGGCGTCGAAAGTCTCGGGCGCGGCGGCCGCCGCCAGCCGGCCCTCCCGACGGACGAGTTCCAACAGGCTCCAGCGGTAGTTACCGCCCTCCTCCGCATAGTTGAACAACGGATAGAGGAGATGCGCCGATCGGAAGGCGCCGGCGGGATCGCGAAACTCGACCCAGAACGGCCGAAAACCCTTGGCGGTTCCACCCGTCTCATCGCCAGCCGGACCGGAGAAGACGAACGGCCCGAGAGCTCCTCGACGCGCATCGGTCGATCCGGCGCCCGGGGTTCCCGCACGAAGCACCGAGACGGGCCACCCGTTGATCTCCCTTTCCGCAACCAACGGCACCGTCTGCTGCGCGCAAGCCTCCCCTCCGGCACCGAGGATGCCGGCCGCTAAAGCAATAATCGTAAGACTTCGGTTCAGAATGGCTCGGGAATCTCCTGTCCCATGCACACCATCGACCGCGGTTCGCAGGCGTCCTGGATGCGTGGAAACAGTAGAAAGTTGGGCAACGCAGACCGCCGCGCAAACGCTATGTTTCTGGAAACCGCGCCGAAACACGCCGGACGGTCAAAAGAATCGGGATTGAACGGTCGCGCGACCCCACGCGAGGGTTGCGGTCGCATGCTGCTGAAACCCGACTTTTGCCGCCGACCTCCTCGCAGGGTGCTGTCACGATGAGGATCAGCGGAGGCAAGGCACGCGGGATCGAGCTCAAGGTTCCCAAAGGCGACCGCGTGCGCCCGGCGACCGATGGCCTGCGGCAGGCGGTTTTCTCGAGCTTGGCCGCCGCGGTGCCCGGAGCGCGTTTCCTGGATCTTTTCGCGGGAAGCGGCGCGTACGGGCTGGAGGCCTTCAGTCGCGGCGCCGCCGGCGGCATCTTCGTGGAACGCGACGCCCGCGCCGCCGCCTGCATCCGGCAGAATATAGAAGCGGTTGCCCGCAGCGTGGGTGCGGGCGGAGCCGCGGATCTCAGCGTGACCCAAGCCGACGCCCTCCAGATCGCCTCCGCGCCGCCGGGACCGCGGCCCGACCTGGTGTTCATCGATCCACCCTACGAGATCATCCCGGAAGTGGCGCCGATCCTCTTCTCGCGCCTCGGCACGCTGTTCGCCGGCAACCCCACCGCGATCGTCGTCTTCGAGTTCCCGGGCGAAATAGACCTCACGCCCGAAGGCTGGACCCTAGTTAAGCGATTGGGCAAAGGCGCCCGCCAGCCCACGGCAGGATTCTTCCGCCCAAAACCCTGACCGCCCTCGCCCTAACCCGAGTTCCGCAGTTCAAAAAGCGCCAGGATCCCTCCCAATGGGGTCAGGGCGTTCGTTGTTAAAACCGCCCAGGTGGCAGTCCAAAACATTGAACGCCCTGACCCCTTTGGCCCAGCGGACGATCAGCGGCCGGCTGTTCTTGAGGCGCTGATATTATTAAACCCTAGCCTTCAAATTTTTACGCGATGCTTTGCCATCGCTTTCCCTGCCGGCGGAGAGCGCTCACCAGAGGGGTCGGAACGTTCAATCTTTGAACGATTCAAACTTTTACTGAACGCTGAACGCCCTGACCCCATTCGGAAGGGGTCAGGGCGTTCGTTGTTTCATGGGCTGCCGGATTCAGGCGAGCCGTCAGCACGAGATGCGACCGGATTGCGGATCAATTTGCAGCTCGCGAGCGGATCCACGTTGCCAACCCGGGGCGGGGATCGCGGATGCGGAAGTGCAGGACCACGCGGTAGGGTTTACCGTCTGATGGGTCGGTGCGCCAGTAACCCATCGCGCGGTCCCCGGACCAGCCCTGGAGCTCGAACTTCCGCTTCGGCAGGTTCTCGGGCTTGGCGGTCGGCTTGAAATCCATGAACGCGAGGTCGGCCGGCGAGGCGTCACTAATCGTCACCTTGCCGCTCTGCGTGCCGTAGCGCCACGTGCCGTTATTGAGAATGAAGAGCGGCGTGTAGTCCTCGCCCGCCCCGCGGTCGAAGGCGCCGTTGTCATAATCGTTCCGAATGCTCTGGTTGACCCAGCGACCGGCGAGATCGCGCAGCTCGCCCTCGGCGCGGGCATCCGCCGCAGGCGGATTCTCCAGCGCTGCAACGGCGCGCTGGAATCTCTGCTCACCGCGCAGGCTCGCGAGGTCCTCGTCGGTCTTGAGGTGCGCGGCGTCGCTGAAACCCAGCTTCAGCGCGCGCTCCAGATAGTCGAGGGCGGGACCGGACCTTCCCCGGCGGGCCTCGCAACAGGCGGCGTTGTAGGCGTGCGCGGGGTTATTCGGCTCGAGCGCCATCGCCAGGCGGCTGAGCGCGAGGCCGTCCTCGTAGCGGCCCTCCTTCATCGCCCGCATCAGCACGCGATAGGCAAACTCGAGGTCGTCCTTCGGCTCCGCGTCGGCCGCCGGCAACACCCACGGCGCGGCGAGCATCAGCGCCGCGACCAGGCGGGCGGCGCGAACAAAAGGGATTTTTACGAGATGAGTATGGAACGGGAGGCTGGGCATGGCGGGGCGGGGTTGACGCGCCTCAGGGTGAGGCACGGAGGAAAGCGAAGTAGTTCCGGGAGCCGTCGGCGTTGCTCCAGTAGAACTCGATCACCTTGCGATCGGCG
>JBEGJD010000221.1:0-2805 GCA_041184765.1 Verrucomicrobiota bacterium
CCAACGTCATCACCCTGCCGCGCTTCAACCAATTCAACCTCACCGTCGGCTACACGATCTCGCGGACGCGGTCGGTGAACCTGAACATCAACAACGTCCTCGACAGCGAGGGCGTCATGACGTGGCGCGGCTGGGGCGTGAACCCCGGCGACCGCCAGAGTTACACCTCCCTGCCAGCCACCGGCCGCGACACCATGCTGCAGTACGTACCCGTGCAGCCACGGGCATTCTTCCTCACCTACACTCAACGGTTCTGACGTCACCCGCCGCCTCTCCCACACGTCTTTCCACAGTCACTTACTTTTCACACCCATGCTCCCCCGCCTCGCCGTAGTCACTCTGCTCGCCGCCGCGCTCTTGCCCGCCGCCGAACAGAAGAAAAACAACCCGGTCCGCCCCAATCCGGCCGACCTGCCACCGCCCGCCGACCCGTCGGGTATCACGGCGCCGCCCGGCTTCCGCGTCGAATTGCTCTACAGCGTGCCACGGATGGACCAAGGCTCATGGGTCTCACTCACGACTGACCCCAAGGGGCGCATTCTAGCCTCCGATCAATACGGCGCCATCTATCGCATCACACCGCCGCCGATCGGGACCTCGACCGGCACCAAGATCGAGAAACTCAAGGTGGACCTGAACACCGTGGCGGTTGCTGCTCCCGCTCCGACGGGCGAACCCGACGCGAAAAAGTCGAAGAAGGCTGATACCAAGGGCAAGGAGGGCCCGGTGGAGAAACTCGAGGTCGGCGCCCACGGCCTGCTCTACGCCTTCGATAGCCTCTATGTCATGGTGAGCGAAAACCGTCCGCGCTCCGGCCTGTGGCGCCTGCGCGACACCGACGGAGACGACCAGTTCGACAAATTTGAGTTCCTCCGCGCCATGAAGGGCAGCGGCGAGCACGGCACCCACGCGCTCGTGCTCTCGCCCGACGGCAAATCCATCGTGTTCGCCAACGGCAACCACACCGACTTGCCGGTGAACATGGAGAAGTCCCGTCCCGTCGCCTGGGGCGAGGACCACCTGCTGCCGCGCATGTGGGACGCCCGCGGCCACGCCCGCAACAAGTACGCCCCGGGCGGCTACATCGGGCGCACCGATCCCGAGGGGAAGACGGTTGAGCTCCTCACGCTCGGATTCCGCAACCAGTACGACATCGCCTACGACCAGAACGGCGAACTGTTCACCTACGATTCCGACATGGAGTGGGATCAAGGCGCCCCGTGGTACATGCCCACCCGCATCAACCACGCCGTACCCGGCGGCGACTTCGGCTGGCGCAGCGGCGCCGGCCGCTGGCCCGACTACTACGCCGATAGCCTCGGGACCGTGGTCGACATCGGGCCCGGCAGTCCCACCGGCGTCGTCTTCGGCACGGGCGCGAAGTTTCCCGCCAAGTACCAGCGCGCCTTCTTCGCCTGCGACTGGACCTACGGCACGATGTACGCGATCCACCTCACGCCCGACGGCGCCAGCTTCCGCGGCGAAAAGACCGAGTTCGTCGGCGGCAAGCCGCTGCCGCTCACCGACGTCATCATCCATCCGAAGGACGGCGCGATGTACTTCACGGTCGGCGGCCGCCGCACCCAGTCTGCCCTCTACCGCGTGACCTACACCGGTCCCGAAAGCACCGCGCCGGCCAAGGCGCTGGCGCCCACCAAGGAGGCGCTTGTTCGCCGCTCGCTCGAGGAGTTCCATACCGACGGTGCGCCCGCCTCCGCGATCGACACCGCGTGGCCAAACCTCTCGAGCAAGGACCGCACCCTGCGTTTCGCGGCGCGCGTTGTGCTCGAGCGCCAGCCGGTATCGCGCTGGGCCGATCGCGCGCTCGCCGAGCTCCACCCGCAGGCCTCCATCGAGGCGCTGATCGCCCTCGCCCGCGTCGGCGACAAGGCGCTGCAGCCGAAGATCATCGCGTCACTCGGCCGCCTCGATTTCGCGCAGGTATCCCCGGAGCTGCGTCTTCCCCTGCTCCGCGCCTGGCAGCTCGTCTTCACGCGCGGTGGTAAGCCGTCCTCCGAGGTGTGCGCCACGGTCGCCGCGAAGCTCGAGCCCCACTTCCCGCACCAGGATGCGTTCGTGAACCGCGAGCTCGTCAACCTGCTCATCTATCTCGGCTCCACCCAGGTCGTCGCCAAGACCGTGCCACTCCTCAGCGTTTCCGAGCCCGTGACCGTCACCGGCGAGGAACTCGGCGGCGCCCGGGTTATCGCCCGCAACGACCGCTACGGCTCCACGGTCTCCGACGTTTCCAACAGCCGCGCCGACCGCCAGCAGATCGCCTACGCCTACGCGCTGCGCAATGCCACCGTCGGCTGGACCCCGAAGCTCCGCACCGAGTTCTTCTCCTGGTTCCCGCGCACCCGCAACTGGAAGGGCGGCATGAGCTTCTCCGGCTTCATCCAGAACATCCGCACCGAGTCGCTGGCCAACGTCACCGACCGCGCGGAGCGCGCCGCCCTCGAGGCGCTTTCCGCCCCGCCGCCGCCGTCGTTCGCCGCGCCCGCGATCCTGCCGAAGGGCCCCGGCCGCGCCTATACCGTCGCCGACGCCGTTGCCGCCCTGCCGGCCAAGCTCTCCGGCCGCGACTTCGCCCGCGGCAAGTCGATGTTCACCGCCACGGCCTGCGTCATGTGCCACCGCTTCGGCAACGAGGGCGCCGGCATCGGCCCGGACCTCACGGGCGCCGGCAGCCGGTACAGTATCCGCGACCTGCTCGAGAACATCATCGAGCCCTCGAAGGTCATCAGCGACCAGTTCGGCAGCGAGCAGATCGAGCGCGCCGGCGGCGACGCGCTCATGGGCCGC
>JBEGJD010000222.1:0-12480 GCA_041184765.1 Verrucomicrobiota bacterium
GCCATGTTATCCTCGGTGAGCCGCTGACGCCGCGCAGACCGCGGAGGGCCTGGCCAAGTTTCACGGTGAGCTACTCGAACATTGGAACCGCTGCCGTTGGGCTATTTCGCGCGCTAACGCAAACCGCGGTTCGCGGAACACGCGCAAGCCGGGTTCGTTGTTCCGCCACGGGAAACGCTTCGAAGCGCATCCCTCCCCGGAGCTTCCGCGGAACCACCTTACCGCCCGCGCCGCCCGACCTTAGTCACGTATTACGTTACCATGATCGGCGGCCGCGCTTCGGCGCGAAACGCGGGATTGATCCGGCACGACACCAGCGTGAAGTCTCGGCGCGTAGCGATTGAAGACCTCCCCGATCAATCCTCCCGACGGCACTAGGACCGGCCCCGATGAGGCGGCCCAGCGCTGGTTCCTGCACGAGGTGCACCCGCATGCGGACGTTCTGCGGGCGTACCTGCGCAAAGCCTACCCGTCCGTTCCGGATCCGGCCGACATCGTGCAGGAAAGTTTTCTGCGGGTTTGGAAGGCCCGGGCTTCGGCGCCCGTTCGGTCCGCGAAAGCGTTTCTTTTCCAGGTGGCCCGACGTCTGGCCATCGATGTGATCCGCCGCCGCCAGGTTTCCGGAGACAACGCAGTATGTGAGACTGACGTCCGGTCCGTCTTGGATGATGGACCCGACGCGGCCGAGGCCGCCTGCCGCAACGAGGAACTCTGGCTCCTCGCGCAGGCGATCGCGGCTTTGCCCGCCCGGTGCCGCGAGGTTATGATCCTGCGTAAAATTGAAGGTCTGTCCCAGAAGGAGATCGCCGTGCGGCTCGGTATCACCGAAGGCACGGTGCAGGTGCATGTCGGCCGCGGCCTCCGTCAACTCGAACGCAGCCTCGAGGGTATCGCCCGCCGATGAGCCGAACCGGCCAACCCGCACTGACGGAGGAAATACGCCGCGCCGCGTCCGATTGGGTGGCGCGGCAGGATGCCGGTTTGTCCGCTTCCGAGCTCGCAGCGTGGCGTGCGTGGCTGGCGTCCGATCCGCGGCACCGAGAGGCCTACGATCGTTATGCGGCCCTCTGGGGCCGCCTTGAGCGGCCGAGGATGGCGGGAGAAGGAACGAGGTTGCAACGGGATGTAGCGCTCGCGGCGCGGGGCCGTCGCCGCCGCGGTATGCGGGCCGCGGGTTTGGCCGCAATCGTGACGCTGGCGGTCACCGCTGGCATCGTGGGCCGGGGGTACCGGTCCGCGCCGGCCCCGGCGGGAGCCGGCTCGATGGCCATCACGGGCCCCGAACGCCTAATTCTGCCGGACGGCTCGGTCCTCGAGCATCCGCGCGGCGCCGAGGTGGTTGTGGATTTTGGTTCTCCGCTGGTCCGGCGAGTCACGCTGGGGCGCGGGGAAGTGCACCTCGAGGTGGCGGCCAATCCCGCGCGCCCGTTCATCGTGGCGGCGGCGGGCGTCGAGTTCCGCGCCGTGGGTACGGCGTTCTCGGTGCGTCTGGGTACCGCCTCGGTGGAACTCCTGGTAACCGAGGGCAAGGTAGCGGTGGGCGGCCGGGGTAGCGAGCCTGCGGCCGTTCCGACGGCGGCTCCCTCCGCGGCTCCATTGGTCGCCGCCGGTCAACGCCTGACGGTGGGGACCGCGGGCGGGATGGAGATTCGGGCGCCCGAGAGTTGCCCGCCGGCGGAGATGGCCCGGCGCCTCGCGTGGCGCAGTCCGCGCGCCGAGTTCACCAACTCCCCGTTGCGCGACGTGGTCGCGGTTCTCAACTCCCGGGGCGAGGCGGTGGGCGGGCCACGATACGTGCTCGTCGATCCCGATTTGGCGGCGACCTGCCTGACGGGAGTCTTTCTTGCGGACGACGCCGACGCCTTCATCGGTATCCTCGAGGGCGGCTTCGGGGTCGTGGCCGAGCGCCGGGGAACGCGCGAGATCGTTCTTTCCCGCCGGCGCTGAACGCGCCGCGCGGTCAGGTTCTCCGCTGTTCACCGGTTCCCGGCGTCAAACTCGGGTCGGCTCCGCGGGGCATTTGGGGAAGGATGACACCGGCTGCGAATCCCACGTCGATCGGCAGAGGTGAATTTTTCATCCATGGGTTATGTGATTTACGCCGCGGCCACGTCTTCGACTGGTACCGCCGGCGCAGCCGCTCCGTTCACCCCAAGCTCCGTTCCGCTTCGTTGACCCCATGATTCCAACCGTTCTCCAGCGCTTCCGGCGTGTCTGCGCCGGCCTGCTCGCCTGCACCGCTCTGAGCGCCGCCGAACCGCGGCGGTCCTTTGACATCCCCGACGGACCGGCGGAGCAGGCCTTGCGCCTCTTCACCAAGCAATGCGACCTGCAGGTGGGTTTCCCGAGCGGAGTCACCGCCGGTGTGCGCACCAATGCCGTGCGCGGCGAATTCACTCCGGAGGACGCGGCCGCCCGACTGCTTGCGGGCACGGGCCTGAGTTTGGTCCGCGACGCCCGGTCCGGTGCCTACTCGGTGGTGAAGGCTCCGCCGGTAAAAAACGGCGGCGGGGCTGAGCGGTCGTCCGCCGCCAGCCCCGCCGGCTCCGCCGGACCCGCTTCGGCCGGCTCGGCCGCGCCGTCCGGTACCCCCGCCGCGGGTGGCGGGGAACCGGCCGCCATCGTGCTTTCCCCCTTCATGGTGCAGACCACTCAGGACCGCGGGTATCAGGCTCAGACCACGCTCGCGGGCAGCCGGCTCAACTCCAACCTCAAGGACGTCGCGTCGCCCACCTCGGCTTTTACGGAGACATTCCTGCGCGATCTTGGGCTCACGAACCTCGAGGAACTCGCTCCCTATATGCTCAGCACGGAGCTGAACTTCAACGAGGACATCGGGACCGCACGCCTCGCCGGCAACACCGGTAATACCGAGTCGAGCCGCTCGACGCGTGTGCGCGGGCTAAGCGGCGGCACGGTTTCGGTTAACTTCTTCAAGTCGCCTAATGTCCGCTTCGACACTTTCAACACCGAGCGCATCGATCAATCGCGCGGGCCCAACGCCGTGCTTTTCGGCGTCGGTAATCCCGGGGGCATCGTGAACGTCACGACCAAGCGGGCGGCGATGAATGACACCCGCGGTGCACTCGCGTTCACCGGTCGCTCGTTCGGAGGTTGGCGCGGGGAACTCGATCTGAACCAGTCTCTCCTCCGCGATCGCCTGGCGGTGCGTGTGGCCACCGCGAAGGAAGAGACGCATACGTGGCGGGATTTCGAATACGACAGGTCGGACCGCCACTACGCCACGTTGAAGTGGCGGCCGACGCCGAGGACCGAGCTTAACGTGGAGTTCGAGAAGGGGGACATCGACCGCAAGACCGAGTCGCCCTACGTCGCCGGCGATCAATACACGCTCTGGGCTTCGCGGGGCCGCGCGATATCGGCGACCGCCAACGCCGCCCTGGGGGTCGCCTCCCTGGCCCAGACCTCGACTCTCGTATTCGACACCGCCAGCGGCACGCTCGCCGACTGGCGCGGCCGCACCGTCTCAGCCCTGCGTACTTCCGTCGACGGGCAGGCGATTGCGCTGAGCGATTTCTCCATCCTGCCGCGGACGACGTCGATCCACGGTCCCGGCACTTTCGTGCACCAGAACCACCACCGGTTATCGGCGTTTCTCACACAGGCTCTCACTCGCAACGTCAGCCTCGAGTTCGCGGCCTCGCGCACCGACGAGCACTACAACAACAGCCTGGAGCAGGAAGACGCTTTGCGTGCCGACGCCTCACCTTTTCTGCCCACGGGTGCGCCAAACCCCAACGCCGGCCGTGCTTACATCGAGACCACCTCGGCCCTGCGTTTCCGTGATTCCCGCACCGACGCCGCGCGCGCGATGGTGGCCTATCGGGCCGACGCCGGCCGATGGGGCCGGCACACGCTCGCCGGCGCCTTTGAGACCAATTTCTACAAGGAGAACTTCATCATTTTGAATGAGTACGTCACGTCGCCCAACGCCCCCGACCCTTCACTTCCGGAAAGCGGTCAGAATGCGATCAGCCGCCGCACCTACCTTGACCTGAACGGCCCCGTGAGCGGCCTGCGCTACGCTGAGATGGCGAAGCAGCCTATTGTCGGCTTGCGGGAGCAGGTGAGCGGCCGCTTGTACGACACCGGCTGGGTGCCGCTGAACGCGAACACCCGCCTCAACAGCAACGAGGGAAGCACGGCGACATGGATGCTGCAGAGCAGTTTCCTCGCGGAACGCCTCCACACGATCGTCGGGGGAAGCAGTGACCGGCGCGACGACTACTTTTCGACCCAGGGCCGGCGGCCCGTGCCGGGCTTCACGCAGGGCATCCGCTACGCCATCCGCAGCCATACGCCGGACTTCACCTCCGCGCGCGGACTTTCGTTTAGCGGCGTGTTTCACGCCACGCCGTGGCTCTCGCTCACTTACAGCCAGGCCCAGAACAGTGCGCTGCCGCCCGTCGCCCTCGTGGATGCGCCCAAGGGGGGCGGCCTGCGGACACCCACGCCCAAGGGCCGTAGCCGGGACATCGGCCTCAAGCTCGATCTCCTCCAGCAGCGGCTGTTTCTGACCGCGACTTACTTCGAGACCAAGTCGCAGAAGGAATACTTCGCCACCAGCGCGACCACCACGGCGATCAACGTCATCTGGGACGGCCTCGAGGCCGCCGGCGTGCTGCGTGCCAACAACATTGCGCTCGGGGATGTGCGCGGCCTGGCCGTGGGCGAGACCTCCGACGGCCGTACGAAAGGCTACGAACTGGAGCTCACCGCGAATCTCACCGCGGGGTGGCGCACCTACGCCAATTTCAGCGATGAGACGACGGAGCGCACCAACATCGGCCAGGAAGTGCAGGCGTATCTCGCGAACTTCCGGCCGTTCTTCGAACGCTTCCCGACTGTGCCCGTGGCCGGCGGCGCCGGCACCGTTGCCAGCCAACTCGTGCGCGTCGATGCCGCGGCCTACACGGCGTACGTCGTGGCCGACGGCCGCCGTCCACAGGGGCAGATCCGGCGAAAGGGCAATGTGCGGACCAACTACGAGTTCACCGGCGAGAAGCTGAAGGGCTTCTCGGTCGGCGGCGGCGTACGGTATTTCGGCCGACCGGTGGTCGGTTACTACGCGACCGGCACCGCCGCGACCGGTGTAAACCGCCTGCTTTTCGAGGGACCCGAGCAGGTGTTCGTCGACTTCAGCGCCGGCTACCGTCGCCGCCTTGGCTCTTTTCTCGGCCGGCGCGTGCAGTGGACGCTGCAGCTCAACGTCAACAACCTCCTCGACAACGACGACCTCGTCCCGATCCGCCGGGCCAGCAACGGCGAGCTGGTCTTCTATCGCTTCAACGCCCCGCGGTCATGGCTGCTGACGAATCGGTTCATGTTCTGAGGTGAGTATCGCATCGAGCTTCCTGCGGTGGATCGGGGCGTCCGCCCTCGCGTTCGTTTTCGCCGGAGGGGCGGAGCGTTCGGCGCGACTGCCGCCGCAGGCGGGATTCCCGGTTCCGGGAGAATTCTTTGCCGTCGGCGACCGCCCGGCGTTCCTCGCGCTCTCGCCGAAGGCGCCGGCGCGCCAGCCCCGGCCGTGGGTGCTGTTCGCGCCGAGCCTGCCGAACTCGCCGAATCACCACGAGGAATGGCTGCTGCGCCAGTTCCTTGACGCAGGTGTGAGCATCGCGGGCATAGATGTCGGCGAGTCGCACGGCAACCCGGCCGGCCGCGCGCACTACACTGCGCTGTATCGCGAACTGACCGAGCGCCGCGGGATGGCGCCGAAAGCCGTGTTGCTCGGGCGCAGCCGCGGCGGGCTGATGACGCTCTGCTGGGCCGCGGAGAATCCGGAGAAGGTCGCGGCGTTCGCCGGGATTTTTCCGGTCTGCGACCTGGCGAGCTGGCCCGGTCTCTCCAAGGCCACGCCCGCTTACGGGATGACGCCCGCCGAGCTGGAAAATAACCTCGCCACGCACAATCCCATCGATCGCCTCGCGCCGCTCGCGGCGGCAAAGATCCCGCTCTTCGCCATTCACGGTGACGCCGACACACTTGTACCCCTCGCCGCCAACTCGGCCCTCGTGAAATCCCGCTACACCGCGCTCGGCGGCGAAATGGAGCTGATCATCGCGCCCGGCCAGGGGCACACGCACTGGGAGGGTTTCTTCCGCTGCCGCGAGTTGGTGGACTTCGTCGTGAGGCACGCGCGCCGCTGAGGCGATTTATTCACCGCGATGGAACTCCGCATCCTGATCGTGCCGCTTGCCGCGCTCGCGACGCTCCTCGGCGCGGACACACCGAAGCCCGTCGTGAACTCCATCGGAATGTCGCTCGTCCGCATCGAGCCGGGCGCGTTCACGATGGGGCAGGATGGGCCGCCGCTCGTGGACTATCTCGGGTCGAAGCGGATGGCCGAGATGCACCGGGACTTCTCCCGGGTCGATTTCGACGAGAAACCCGCGCACCGGGTCATGATCACGCAGCCGTTCTTGATGGGCGTCACGGAGGTGACCGTGGCGCAGTATCGGCGGTTCGATTCGGAATTCAAAAAAAGCGACCCGAAAGCGAAGCCAGCGGATGACGACGCGGCAAGTGGTGTCACATGGGAGCAGGCCGTCGCGTTTTGCGCGTGGCTCTCGAGGAAGGAGGGCAAGCCCTACCGATTGCCGACCGAAGCGGAGTGGGAGTATGCGTGCCGGGCTGGAACGAAGACGCTTTTCCACACCGGTGACACGCTGCCGGACGGGCATCAGAAGTGGTTCGGCGAGGATAACTACCGCGGGGTTTATTTCCCTCCCGGCCCCATGCCACGCGAGTACGACTGGCGCGCGGTGGGCAAATCAGCTGCGGCAGCCCTCAAGCAAGGCGAGATCCTCGGCCTAGACCATCCAGCGGAGGAGTCGCGGGCCGGGGGTACGGGTTCGCTGCGCGTGGCGCAGAAGACGCCGAATGTCTGGGGTCTGCACGATATGCACGGGAACGTGGCCGAGTGGTGTCTTGATTGGCATGGGCCGTACGAGAGCGGGGCGCAGTCCGATCCGCTCGGTCGTTCCGACGGGGACTGCCGCGTGTTTCGTGGTGGTTTTCATTCATCGATGATCCGCTTTTTACGTTCCGCGAACCGCGGCTCGTGGGCGCAGAACTCCCCGAGCGATCGCATCGGTTTTCGGGTCGTGCAGGGGGAACTGCCGCCGGGCAAGCCGCTGCCGCCAGCCGCGCCGCCACTGCATGCGCTGAATGTCAGCCAGCGCGGGCCGAAGATAATGCCGCCGCCGGCGGAGGCGCCGTTCTTCGTGGGCCCGAAACTCTTCGTGCGCATTCCGGCGGGTGCTGTCGGCCCCGTGTTCATCAGCCAGAATCACAGCCCGTCCATCACGGAGTGCCCGAACGGCGACCTGCTCGCGGTGTGGTTCTCGACGCTCGGCGAAACCGATCTTACGACCTCGAACGCGGCCGCGCGCCTGCGGTTCGGGGCGAAAGAATGGGATCCAGCTTCGCCATTCTGGGACGCGCAGGACGTGAACGACCACGCGCCAAAAATCTGGTGGGACGGGGACAAGACGCTCTACCACTTCGTCGAGGCGCGCCAGCACGGCGACAATCTCGTCCGCCGTTCCACCGATAACGGAGTGACCTGGTCGAAGCCCGAGGTGCTGCGCCCGCGCGGCGAACCGGCCAACAACCCGATCCGCACCCGGGAAGGCGTGATCGCGATGTCCTATGACAACTCGTCGCTCGTCGTCAGCCGCGACGAGGGCCGGACATGGCAGTCGCGCGGCCGCGACCTCCGCGGCAGCGACAACCTCCGCCCCGGCGGCAGCGGCCCGTTCATCGCCGGCATCCATGCGCCCATCGTGGAGCTCGCCGACGGACGCCTGATGGCCTTCGGGCGCATCAGCGCCGGCTTGCCAGAGCAGGAGCGTTTCAACTTCCGGATGCCCGTCAGTTACTCCCGGGATCTGGGCGAGACCTGGCAGTGGGAAATCAGTGAGTTCCCCGTCGTCAGCAACACCCAGAAACCCGTGATGCTTCGTCTGAGGGAGGGGCCGATCCTGTTGTGCTCGTTCACCGACCAGTGGCGCGAGTGGAAGAACCGGAAGGGACTAACGTTCAAGTCCGCTGGCGGCGAGTTTACCGGCTACGGCCTCTTCGCCGCAGTGAGCTACGACGAAGGCCGGACTTGGCCCGACCGCCGGCTCCTCACACCCGGCGGTCCGGAGCGGGCGGCCGCGCCCGGCACGCATGTGAAATTTCAGATGAGCGACACCCTGGCCGAGCCCACCGGCTATCTCGCCATCACGCAGTCGCGCGACGGTCGCGTGCAACTCGTCACGAGCCAGAACCACTACGTCTTCAACCTCGCGTGGGTCAAAGCGCTGCCGCCCGCGCCGAAGAAATGATTTCCGACAGGGCCATGGAACATACGCTTACTCGCCTCACCGCCCTCCTGCTTGCGCCGCTGGCCGCGCTCCACGCTGCCGGCGAGCCCGCGCCGACGAAGCCGAACATCGTCTTCATCCTCGTCGACGATATGCCCTACGCGGGTCCGAGCATCACCGGCAATCCGGTGCTGGAGACGCCGCACATGGACCGGATCGCGAGGGAGGGCATGATCTTCTCCCGCGCCTACAGCGAGACCGTGTGCGGCCCGAGCCGCGCCACGATCATGACCGGGCAGTTCGCGGGCCGGCACGGGCGCACCGACAACGTTCCCGGGGTGCATCCGTACGCGAGGATGCAGGAGTCGCTGCGGCCGTTGCCCCTCGGCGTTGATCCCGGAGGTTTTCCCGGGGACGGAGCCGCCGGCGCCCGTCTGCCCGACCCGGTCCAGCCCGGAGGCTACTCGCTCGTGCAGGCGCTGAAGGCCGGCGGATACCGCACGGGGATTTCGGGCAAGTGGCACCTGCCGATGCAGCACCTCACGCCGAAGACGGCCGTGCAGTATGGCTTCGACTTTTGCAACGAGCGCGTCGACCGCAGCCAGCCCTACCGGGATGCGAAACGCTTCACCGACGACGCCCTCCGCTTCATCCGCGACAACCGGGAGCGCCCGTTCTTCCTCTACCTGCCCTACGTGGCGGTCCACGGTCCCCATATCGTGCCGGCCGAGGATCAGGCACGCTGGAGGGAGCGGCTGAAGGGGAGGGACGTGGGCGTCCACCCGGACATGCTCGCGTCGTTGGAATTCGTCGATCGTTCCGTGGGCCGCGTGCTCGATGCGCTGGATGAGCTCGGACTCACGGACAACACGATGGTTCTCCTCGCCAGCGACAACGGCGGGCTCAGCAAGTCGGTTTACTCGGCGGACAACCATCCCTTCCGCCAAGGCAAGGGCACGCTTTATGAGGGCGGTGTGCGCGTCCCGCTGTTCATGCGCTGGCCCGGCCACATCGCTCCGGGCCAACGCTGCGACGTGCCGGTGCATTTCGCGGACCTATTACCGACGCTATGTGACGCGTCCGGGGTGCGTTTGGACCCGAACCACCCGGTGGATGGCGTCAGCCTCCGTCCGGTCTTCGCCGGCGGGCCGCTGCCGGAGCGTACATTGTTCATCAGCTATCCTCACTACCTGGCCGGTTATGCCACCACGCCTGCACGCGCGGTCGTGCAGGGACGGTACAAGTTGGTTTGGCATCCCTACGACCACCTTGAGTTCGAGGACGGCCGGGTCACCACCGCAACCACCCGGTATGTGCCCAAACCCCGCGTCGAGCTGTTCGATCTTGAGGCGGACCCCGGGGAGCGCATCGACCTTGCGGCGCGCAACCCGGAAAGGGTCGCGCAGCTGCAGGCGCGCTTCGCCCGCTGGGCGAAGGAAGTCGGGGCCAAGGACGTGACGCCCAATCCCGCCTACGACCCGCGGCGTCCGTTGTTCAACACGCGCGACGAGGCGCTCGGAAATGGAAAGGCGGCGCGCAAGTGAAAGATAACGGCCTGTCTCATCACTAAAGAGCCGAGCACCGCCGGTGCGATAATGCCATTCCGTCCGCCCCTCCCTTCCATCCCTTCGTTCCATTGATGAATTCCTTACAACTCCTTATTGTCTCTCTCGTCATCCCGTCCGCCTTCGCCGCCGACGCCCCGAATCCCGACCCGACCGCCCCGCGTCGCCGCGCGTGGATGGATGCGCCCGCCGAGCGGAAGGCGGACTGGGAGCGCCAGAAGGCGGCGCTCTCGATCCTCGACATCTCCCAGGAGACCCAGCGCCACGTCTTTGTCGCGCGCGGCACGCCGCAGGAGTACCACGCGCATCCGACGACGACGATGCTGGCGGACAACCGCACGCTCCTCGCGGTCTGGAATCTCGGCCACGGCGGACATGCGGGACCGATGGCGCGCAGCGAGGACGGCGGCCTCACGTGGCGGCGGGTCGACGACTCGCTGCCGCCCAATTACGCCAATTTCAAAAACTGCCCCAGCATCTACCGGATCGTGGATCCGCAGGGGAAGGAGCGGCTCTGGATCTTCGCCGCGCGCACACTCACGGAGAAGGAGAACCCGCGACCGATCCCCGGCCGCCATCAAGGCTATATGCCACGCGTCGTCAGCGAGGACGACGGCCGCACTTGGCGCGAGTTGCCGCCGCTCGGTGACCGCATCGCGATGGATAACCCGTTCCGCAACGTCATGACTTTCTCCAGCATCGTGCGCCTGAAGGACGGCTCCAGCCTCGGGCTCTTCCACCGCGGCAGCGGGCTGGGGGAGGGCGGCGCCCTGCAGGTGATGCAGTCGATCACGCGCGACGGCGGCTTCACCTGGTCGAAGCCGGTGGTCGTCGCCGACGGCCACGCGATCGCGCCCAAGCTGCCCTGCGAGCCGTACGTTTTCCGCTCCCCGGACGGCGAGGAACTGTGCTGCCTCATGCGGGAAAACCAGCGCACCGGTACCAGCTTGGTGATGTTCAGCCGCGACGAGGGGAAGACTTGGACCAAACCGGTCGACTCGCCCTGGGGCCTGACCGGAGACCGCCACCACGGCATCCGTCTGCCCGACGGGAGGCTGGTGATCGTTTTCCGCAACTCCGCGCCGCTCGCGCAGTCGCACTTCATCGCCTGGGTGGGAACCTACGACGACATCAAGGCGGGCCGGCCCGGCCAGCACCGGGTGAGCCTGCTGCGGACCTTCAAGGACGGCTTCTATCCCGGACTGCATCAACTGCCGGACGGGACGATCGTCGCCACGACCTACACCACTTACGCGCAGGAAGACGGTGGGTGCTCGATTGTGAGCGTACGCTTCAAGATCGACGAGATCGACGCCCTGGCGGCGCGCGCGCGGCGATGACCCGCGGTCGGCCCCCTTGGCAGCCGGCCAGTATTTGAATTCCACCCCGCACACGTCTTAAAGGAACGGACTCGTAGCTCCGGAACGGACTCGTAGCTCCGCCCGCCCCTTGCATCCCGTGTCCCTCGTTGCCTGCCTTGTGCTGTTCGCCGTACTGGCGCTTTCCCCCGCGCGTGCGGCGGAGCCGGCGCCGGAGTTCGCGCCGATCTTCAACGACGGGGGCATCCTGCAATGCGAGTTGCCGGTCAACCTTTGGGGGCAGGCTTCGCCCGGCGTCCGGGTTGAGGTCCGGCTGGACGGACGGACAGTGGCCGGGACCGTGGCGGGACCGGATGGCGGCTGGCGGGTGGTCCTGCCGGCCCAGCCCCCTGGGGGGGGACGTCGTCTGGAGGCCGTGGCCGGTGCAGGGATTGCCCGCGTCGAGGACGTCTGGTTCGGCGAGGTCTGGCTGGCGACTGGCCAGTCGAACATGGTGCAGCCCCTGCGCAACGCGACGGGCGGCACGGAGCATTTGGCGCGGAGCATTCCGGAGATCCGTTTCGTACGGGTGCCGCAACGCGCGGGGCTGCCGGTCGAGCGCGCTCTGACGGCCGCGGACCTCGCGTGGCGGGAATTCGCGCCGCCGCAGAACCAGCAGGTCGCTTCGGTCGCTTTCTTCTTCGCGGACGAGCTACGGCGGGCGACCGGGCGGCGGATCGGCATCGTCCAGAGTTCTTTTGGCGGCACGCCGGCCCAAGCGTGGACCCCGCGGAGCGCGCTGGACGCGCGGCCGGAGCTGCGGGTTCATGCCGACGCGTTGCGCGCGGCGCTCGCGCGGGGCCGTTCCAAGGAGGAATGGAGCTCGGAGTTGGAGGCGGCCCGACACTGGCGAGAGGAACTCGCCGCGTGGGAAAAGGGCCCGCGCGTGGCGCCCCGGCCGCGCAACCCCGGCGCGGGGGATCCCGGCAACCCGTGGAACCCGAAGTCTCCGACCGTGCTTTACGAGAACATGATCGCGCCGCTCGTCCCGTTCACGGCGCGTGGCGTCATCTGGTACCAGGGCGAGGGCAACGCGGGAAACCCGGAGGAGTACCGGGTGCTGTTCCCCGCGATGATCACCGCGTGGCGGCGCGAGTGGGGCCGCGCGGACTGGCCGTTCCTGTTCGTGCAGCTAGCTGCCTATGGCGCGCGCGCCGGCGACTGGCCGGGGTTGCGGGCTGCGCAGGCGTTCACCCGTGACACCGTGCCCCACACCGGGATGGC